>NZ_JBFAHW010000026.1:0-116172 GCF_040654355.1 Streptomyces sp. NPDC050704
CCTCTTGCCCCCCCCCCCGCTCTTCCCCTCGCGCGCCGGGGCGGGCGGGGGTGGGGGGCTGCCCGTGCGGCCCCGGGCGGGGCGCCGCGCCGCCCGGCGCGGCGCCCGCCTGATTTTGCGTACAGGGCCGGAACGTCTCTGAGCGTTGTCGGTCCCTCCGGCTAACGTGGATACCCGGAACATCGACGAAGGGGGCTCGATGGACGCGGAGTTGACGGCGCTGGCGGCGGCGGGGGCGACGGCGCTCGTACAGCAGATGGTGACCGACGGGTGGGGGAGCGTACGGGATCGCGTCGGCGCCCTCTTCTCACGGGGGCGGGACGAAGACGTCGTCGTGGCCGAGCTGGAGGAATCGCGGGCCGATCTCGTCGCCGCGCGGGACGGCGAGGACGAGGAGGCCGCGGCCGACGTACAGGCGTCCTGGCGCAGCCGTCTCCGGCGCACGCTCCGCGACGACCCCGAGGCGGCCGCCGAACTCCGAGCCCTGCTCGACGAGTTGGCCCAGCCGTCGATCGCCTCCGCACCGGGCACCCTTCACAACACCGTCAGCGGCAGCGTGCAGAACAGCACCGTGGTCCAGACGTACACGGTCGGCGCCCTGACGATCGGGCAGCCTCCGCGCCGCGGGTGACGGGCCACCTGACGAGCCTCTCTGGTGCAAGCAAGGAAGGACGGGCGTGAGGCCCGGAACGACCGCAGTGAGCGCCCCGGAGAGTGACTGAATCCCCATGCCGGAGTGACCGAATCCCCATGAACGACGACTCGCCCTTCCTCGACGCCGTCGCCGACCGCCTGGCCGCCCTCCCGGCCGTCCGGGCGGTAGCCCTCGGCGGCTCCCGTGCCCAGGGCACCCACACCCCCGACAGTGACTGGGACCTGGCCGTCTACTACCGCGGCGGCGACTTCACCCCCGCCGCTCTCCGCGCCGTCGGCTGGGAGGGCGAGGTCTCCGAGATCGGCGCCTGGGGCGGCGGTGTCTTCAACGGCGGCGCGTGGCTCACGATCGACGGCCGCCGCGTCGACGTCCACTACCGCGACCTCGACGTGGTCGAACACGAGCTGGCGGAGGCGGCGGAGGGCCGCTTCCACACTGAGCCCCTCCTCTTCCATCTCGCGGGAATCCCCAGCTACTTGGTGGTCGCGGAACTGGCCGTCAACGAGGTCCTGCGCGGCACGCTGCCCCGCCCCGCGACCTACCCGGCCGAACTCCGCCGCACCGCCCGCGACCGCTGGCACGGAACCGCCCGCATGACCCTCGCCTACGCCCGGACCAACCACGCCCCGCACGGCCGCCGCACGGAGGTCGCGGGCGCCATCGCGACGGCCGCGATGCAGGCCGGGCACGCGGTGCTGGCGGCGCGGGGGGAGTGGGTGACGAACGAGAAGCGGCTGCTGGAGCGGGCGGGGTTGCGCGGGGTCGACGACATCATCGGGGATCTGCGCCAGGATTCGGCGGACCTGACCCGCGCGGTCGGCGACGCCGAGGGGCTCTTCGAGGCGTCCCTTACGGCGATTGAAGCCGACATCACCGAACCCTTCGCGGAGCACGAGTAACCCTTCGCGGAGCACGAGCAGGCCGTACTCCGCGGCCGGCCGGCCGGCCGACCGCCCCGCTCCCGATTGCGTACATAAAGAACGCGGCCATCGCGCCGATCGTCACCTCGCGGAAATACATACGCCCCAATCCCTCCAGGAACCCGCCCTACCGTGGACACCACCGCCCAGGCCGACGTCGCCCGAAGGCAGACCCCCGCCCTCGTCACGACAGGAGTCCCGTGCCGCGCCCGTTCTCCGTCTCCCTCTCCGCTGTTCTGCCGCTCTGGCTTGCTCACGCGCTGCGTACGCAAAGAGGGCCCGTGCCCTGGAATGCCGTCGTGCGGGGGGCGCTGGCCGCCGGGCCCCTGCTGCTCGCGGCCGTCCTCGCCGGGCGGGAGTCCCTCGGAGTGGTGGCCGCGCTCGGAGCCATGCTCGCCGGGATCAACGACCGGCCCGGGAGCCGGCGGGCCGCTGTGCACCGGCTCGGTTTGCCCGGGCTGGCCGGGGCCGCGGGGCTGGTCGTCGGGACGTACGCGGGGCAGCAGCTCGGAGCCGTGCCCCTCACGTTGATACTGACCGGGCTCGGGCTGGTCGCCGGGGCCGTGAGCGCGGTGGGGCCCGTGGCCTCGGGCGCCGGAACGCAACTGCTCGTCGCGGCGGCCATCGGAGCCGGCATGCCGCTGCCCGAGCCGGGGTGGCAGCGGGCGCTGTTCTTCCTGGCCGGCGCCGGCTGGCTGATCGCGCTGCGGCTGGCGCTGCCCACGCCCGGGGCGGGGTCCCTGGCGAACGACTTCCGGTTCGACGGGGAGCGCATCGCCGTCAGCGCCGTCTATGACGCCGTCGCCGCGTTGCTCGCCGCCGTCGGCGGGCCCGAGGCCGGAGCCCGGCGGGCCGCGCTGACCGCCGCGCTCGATCACGCCCAGGACGCGCTCGCGGGGCCGCGGCTGCGGCGGTACGCCAGTTCCGCGGCCGAGCGGCGACTGCGGGCGCAGTACGCCGCCGCGCTGCCGCTCGCCGAGGCCGCGACCGCGCTGGCCTGGGCGGGGGAGGCGTTGCCCGCGCGTACGGCGGAGGGGCCGCGACGGCTCGCCGTCTCCGTCCGTACGGGGGAGCCGTGCGGGCCGCTGCCCGCGCCCGCCCGGTCCGTGGCCGGGCTGCGGGCCCTCGACGACGCGCTGCTGCACGCGGCCGAGGCCTTCGACCGGGGCGGCAGGAAGCAGAACACACAGGACACGGCGGGCAAGGGCGTTGCCGCCTCCCACGGCACCGAGCACCCCAATCCCCTCAACCACGCCGCCCAGCAGACCCAGCAGCAGGGCCTGCACGCCCGCACCGTCAGCGGCAAGGCGCTCCTGCGCACCGTCACCGGCGCGGGCGGACGCGAGTACGGCTTTCGGGTCGCCCTCTGCTTCGGTGCCAGCGCGGCCGTCGCGCAGGCACTGCACCACGTGCACTGGTACTGGCTGCCGGCCACCGCCGTCTTCCTGGTGAAACCGGATCTCGGGCCGCTCGTCTCGCGCGTACTGAACCGGGCGGCGGGCACCGTCTTCGGCGCCGTCCTCTTCGCCGGGCTCGCGGCCCTCCTGCCCGAACCGGGAGGACTCGTGGCGGTCGTGGCGATCAGCGGCGCGCTGATCCCCGTGGCCACCCGGCACTTCGCCGCCCAGACCGCCGTCGTCACCGTCCTCGTACTCTCCCTCGTCATGGTGGGCGGCGAACCGCAGGCCTCCTGGAGCCGCATCGGCGAGACCCTGCTGGCCTGCGCGATCGTGCTGATCGGCGGGCACCTGCCGGCGCCCGGGCGGCGCGGCGGGAACGTACGGGCGCGCCTGGCGCGGGCATCGGACGCGGCGCACGCGTACCTCACCCACGTACTGAGCGGCGCGGACGACCGGGCGGCGCGCTGGGCGCTGCGCCGCGAGGCCTACCGGACACTGGCCGAGGCGCGTGCCGCGATCGAGCGGGCCGCCGCCGAACTCCCCACCCTGGCCCGGCACACCGAGGGCACCGACGAGTTCGCCGCCACGCTCGAACGCCTCGTGGACACCACCACCGCCTGCGCCGTCCACCTCGACGACACGGGACGGCTCACCCCACGCCACACCGAACGCCTCGCCACGCTCCTGGACGAACTCGTGGAGCAGGGCGAGCGCGCGGGCCTCGGGGAGGGCAGAGGGCCGGGGGACCTCCTCACGGCCTAGCTCCGGGCTCTGTGGGTCCCGGCCTCCAAGAGCTTCTGATGATCACGACTTCACGACTTCACGACTTCATGGCTTCACGGCTGTATTCGTGCCCACACCGGAGCGTGGTCCGACCCCGCCGCGTCCCGCCGCTTCCCCGGGTCCTCGTCGACCGACGGCAGCGGAGTCTGCCGGGCCGGCGCGGGCACCCCCGTGCCCGCCGCGGTCACCCGGTCGAGCAGCAGACGGCTGACGAGTATGTGGTCGATCAGCTCGGGACGCCCGGAGTGGACGCGGGAGAAACGCTGCTCCTCCGGGATGAGCGGCGCGATGTTCCAGAGCCGTGCCGCGTCGCCCCTGTCGGGCCGCTCGAAGCCGGGCGTGCCGATCTCGGAACCGGGCGGACCCTGCAGGATCTGCGTCGTGGCGGCCGCGACCTCGTCGTTGAGATCGCCGAGCACGGCCACGTTCCGCTCCTTGCCCCGGCCGTCGAGGAGATCGTCGGCGACGGCACGCAGGGTGGCGGCCTCGGCGGCCCGCCGGTACAGGGCGTACGCGCCGTAGCGGGCCCGCTCGCCCTCGTTCCGCGGCTGGAACCGGCCGCCCGGGTAGGTCAGCAGCTTCGACTTCAGATGACAGACCGCCACCGTCAAAGTCGTGGCCCCGCTGACGATCTCCACCGCCAGGAAGCCGCGTCCCGTCCGGGGCACCGGCTCACCGTCGTCGTCGCCCTGCACGGGCCGCAGCGGCGCGGGGAAGGTGTTCGTGTCGGTGAGCGTCCGCGGCTCGGAACGGCTGAGGAAGCCGACCCTGATGCCGCGGCTGTCCGGATGCTCCGACAGCGCGATGTGCCAGTCGCCGTCGAGCATCCCGGCCAGCTCCTCCAGCGCGTCCCGGTCGCCGACCTCCTGCACGCCGAGCAGCGTCGGGTCGAGTTCCGTGATGACCGAGGCCAGGGCGGTGAGCTTCGCCTTGTACGCGGCCTCGGTGCGCGGGCCGAAGGGGCCGCCGGGCCGGTACAGGTTCTCCAGGTTCCAGGTGCCGAGGAGCATGCCGGGCTCCTTCCAGGGAGCGTTCGCCCAGGGGGCGCCGCCGGTCGGATGGTGGGGCCAGCGTGCGCGCGAAACGGGGGCGGCGACAGGGCCGGGACCGGATGCGCGGTTCACGTCACCCGACGGCACGATGCCGTCGTACCGTGGCGTGATGACCTCGCCCGAGCCCGAGCCTTCATTGGACGCGAAGGCCAACACCTCGTCGGCCAACACCTCGTCGGCCAACATCCCGTCGGCCGGTGCCGCGCAGGCCGACACCTCGCCGACCGGTATCCCGCCGGAGCCCTCGTCCGCCGCGAACACCCCGGCCGATCTCATCATCACCCGATGCACCGCACTCGTGCACGACGATCATGAGCGGATCGACTTCATCGAGGACGCCACCATCGTCGTACGGGACGGGCGCATCGAGACGGTCACCACCCGGCCCGAGGCACGCGACCTCCCCGCGGCCGAGCGCATCGACGCCCACGGCCAACTCGCGATGCCCGGCCTCGTCAACTGCCATACGCACGCCCCGATGGTGACCCTGCGCGGTATCGCCGAGGACCTCCCCGTCGAGGAGTGGTTCAACGACGTCATCTGGCCCATCGAGTCCAACCTCGCCGAGAAGGACGTGGAGTTGGGCGCGCGGCTCGCCTGCGCCGAGATGATCCGGGGCGGGGTCACCTGCTTCGCGGACCACTACTTCTCGATGGACACGGTCGCCGCGGTGACGGCCGAGAGCGGGCTGCGCGCCAACCTCGGGCAGGCCTTCTTCTCCTCGCAGGGCGCCGAGGGGCGCGAGCAATCGCTCGACTTCGCTCTCCGGCACCGCGACACCGCCGACGGCCGCATCACCACCTCGCTCGCCCCGCACGCGCCCTACACCGTCGACGACGCCGACCTCGCCGCGACCGCCCGACTCGCCCGCGAACACGGCCTGCTCGTGCACATCCACGCCTCCGAGAACCGCGACCAGGCCGACACCAGCCTCGCCCGCCACGGCCGTACGCCCATCGAGATCCTCGCGGACACCGGCCTCCTCGACACCGACGTGCTCATCGCGCACGGCACCGGCATCATGGAGCGCGACCTGCCCGTACTCGCCCGCGCCACCGGCCGGATCGGCGTGGCCAGCGCGCCCCGGGGCTACCTCAAGTTCGCCTGGCCCACCACCACTCCGGTACGCGCGCTACGGGAACTCGGCATCTCCGTAGGGCTCGCCACGGACGGCGCCGCCTCCAACAACTCCCTGGACGTGTGGGACTCCATGGCTCTCACCGCACTCGTCCAGAAGTCCACCGAAGGCGACCCGCGATGGCTGACATCCCGTCAAGCCCTGCACCACGCGACACTCCAGAGCGCGCGGGCCGTCGGACTCGGCGAGCAGATCGGCAGCCTCGCGCCGGGGCGGCGGGCCGACATCGTCCTCGTCGACCTGACCGGCCCGCACACCCAGCCCGTGCACGACCTCGCGGCGACCCTCGTGCACAGTGCCCGCTCCAGTGACGTACGCACGACGATCGTCGACGGGCGTGTCCTCATGTGCGACCGCGAGCTGCTGACACTCGACGTGCCGGGAACCGTACGGGAGTTGAACGAGCGGATGCCCGCCCTGATCGACCGGAGCCACGGCAGGAAGATCCAGGACTACGACACGTGAGCGCTCCGCTGGAGGAACGGTGATGCGGTGTCGACGTGCGGCTCCGCCGTGAGTGCGGGCCGGTGGGGGCTGGTCGCGCCCGCGGCGGAGCCGCACGTCGACACAGCCCCGCGCCCCTGTCGGGGTGCGGTACCGCACCGGACTTCGCCGGACCCGCTCAGAAATCCCGCGCCCCACCGATGAGTTCCGCTCCGCCCTCCGGTCCACCTCAGAGAAGGCACCGCACCGGAGCCGGAACCGGAGCCGGAGGAGAGGACGGGACAATGACGCTTCCGCAGATCGTCTCGCGCGAGGAGTGGCGGGCCGCGCGCGAGGAACTGCTGGTCAGGGAGAAGGCCGCGACCCGTGCGCGGGACGCGCTGAACGCCGAGCGGCGGCGGCTGCCGATGGTCGAGATCGGCAAGGAGTACGTCTTCGAGGGCGGGGACGGCAAGGCGACGCTGCTCGACCTCTTCGCCGGACGGGACCAACTCGTCGTCTACCACTTCATGTTCGCGCCCGAGTGGGACGCGGGCTGCCGCAGCTGCTCGGCGTTCCTCGACCAGATAGGGCATCTCGCGCATCTGCGCGCGCGTGGCACCGAGTTCGCGGCGGTTTCCCGTGCGCCGTACACGAAAATCCTGCCTTTCAAAGCACGCATGGGATGGACCGTGCCCTGGTATTCGTCGTACGAAAGCGACTTCAACCACGACTTCCAGGTGACACTCGAAGGCGAAGGTGAAGGCGAAGGGGGCGACGAGGACGACGAGTTCTACGAGCGGCCGGGGGTGAGCTGCTTCCTGCGGGACCGCGAGCGGATCTTCCACACGTACTCGACGTACGAGCGAGGACTCGACGGACTGGGCTCCACCACCAGCTTCCTGGACCTCACGGCCCTGGGACGGCAGGAGGAGTGGGAGAAGCCCGAGGGGCGCGCGTCGGCGTTGGGGGCGCCCGCCGGAAGTGGGCGCATCCGCTACCACGACGAGTACGAGGACTGAGCGGACCGCCGCGGAAAAGCCGGAACGGCGGCTTCACGAAAGCCGGAACGGCGGCTTCACGAAAGCCGGAACGGGCGCCTCAAAAGCCGGAACGATCGCCTCACCACGGCCGGAAACGACCCGAGAAGGGTTTCACACTTCGTTATGGCCAAGTGTCGACTACGTCTCAGTAACGTCACTTCGCGAGACGTTCACCCCATGATTGGCGTTTAACTCTTCAAGGGCTCTCTCGAAGAGTGGCAGGACATGGAGGTACAGGGTGAACGGGCGAATGGTGCTTGAGCGCTTTCCCGCCGGTGGACCGCGCGGTTCGTGGCCGGCGGAGGAGTTCGCGCAGGCGTGCCGCCAGCAGGGGCAGCACGCGGAGGTCGTGATGGACCTGACCTCGGACGCCTTCCTGGTGATCGTGCGGGACCTCACCGAGTGAGCCGTACGAGCCTCCTGGGCTCCCGCGGCGGTTCCCTCGGCGCTCTCGGACCGCCCGGTGGGCCTCACCCCGCCTTGGGCGCCGGGATCTTCACGGTGAACTGCTCCGCCTGGAGCGAGTACAGCTCGGCGTAGACGCCACCCGTGGAGAGGAGTTCGTCCGGAGTGCCGGACTCCACGAGCCGGCCCTGGTCGAGGACGTGCACCAGGTCGGCGTGGCGCACCGACGCGAGGCGGTGCGTGATGAGGATGACCGTCTGACCGGTGCCCGCCAGGGCCCGGATCTTCTCGAAGACCTCCAGTTCGGCGCGGGCGTCGAGGGCCGCCGTCGGCTCGTCGACGACCAGGATCGCGCCCCGCCGGTACGCCGCCCGCGCGATGCCGAGCCGCTGCCACTGGCCGCCCGACAACTCGTGGCCGCCACTGAACATCCGGGCCAGCAGCGTGTCGAGCCCGCGCGGCAGATCGGCCACGACGTCCTCGGCGCCGGCCTCGGCCACGGACTCGTCGAGTCTGTCGTCGGTGAGCGGCGCGGACGTCCGGCCGATCGCGACGTTCACCCGGGCCGTGAACGGCCACCGCTTGAAATCCTGCGCCACCATCGCGATGCGCTCGGCGAGTTGGTGCCGGTCGGCGGTCGCCGCGTCGACGTCGTCCCACATGATCCGGCCGCGCTGCGGTGCGTACAGCCCCGACAACAGCTTGACCAGGGTGGTCTTGCCCGAACCGTTCTCGCCGACGAGCGCCACGATCTTGCCGAGCGGCACGCTGAGCGTCAGGTTCGACAGAGCGGGCCTGGCGGCGCTGCCCGGATAGCTGAACGTGACGTTCTCGAAGCGGATCTCGCGAGGCTCCTCGGGCAGCGGCTCGCCGCCGACCGGGATGGCGCGCTCGGCCGCCTCTACGTAGAGGCGTTGCAGATCCCCGACGAACAGGGCTTCCTCGTGGAGGGTGTTGACCTCCAGGACGAGCGTGTCGAGGTTCGCGGAGCCCGTACGGATCGCGATCACCGCCGTGCCCGCCACGGACAGCGCCATCGCACCGGCGAGGAGCAGCCCGCCGAGTGTCGCGTACGTCGCCACGGTGGCCAGACCGGTCCAGGCGGCGGCGATCAGACCGGTCCTGGCCTCCAGGCGGGCGAGGCGGGCCTGTTCCGCCTCGGCGGACTCCGACATCGCGCGGAAGTGGCGCAGCAGGAAGGGGCCGACGCCGTGGACGCGGATCTCCGGCGCCGCGGCGGGCTCGGTGAGCAGGCCGCTGATCAGCCGGCCGGCCCGGGCGTGCTGCACCCAGGCGTGCCACGACGCGTAGCGGCGCCGGGCGATGGTCAGCGCGCTCCACGCGCGCGGCAGCGTCATCGTCACCAGCAGCGGCAGCAGCGCCGCGTGCAGCACCGTCAGGACGCCGGCCGCCGCGATCAGCGAGATCATCGCGTTCACCACGCGGGTGGCGATCCCGATCATGCGCCGGGCGGACGAGGCGCCGTACTGCGCCGTGTCGAGCAGCTTGTGGAAGGCGTCGTCCTCGATCGCGGACAACTCGACCGCCGCCGCCCGCTCCAGATACAGCTCCGTCGCGACGCGCTCCACCTTCGGTTCGAGACGGCCCGTGGCGTACGTCGAGGCGGCCCGCAGCAGCGCGGCGAGCAGCATCACGACGGCGATCGTGACGAGCGCGGGCACCGCGCCGCGCAGCCGGTCCTCGACCGGGCCGCTGGTCATCAGGCGCCCCAGGACGCTGTTGACTGCCAGCAGGCTGACCGCCTGCGCCAGACCACGGGCCACCTCGGCGACCAGCACGGTCCGCGCGGCCCGGCGGTCCGCCTGCCAGGCGAGCCGGAAGCTGGACGCGAGCAGCGCGGGCAGCCGCGTCACCATGGCGCGGAAGTTCAACTCCAGGAAAGCGTCGGAATGCTGGGACCAGCCCATGTCGTAGCGCAACGGGCCGCCGAACAGCAGCCGTTCCGACTCGGTCGGCTCGGGCTTGCCCGCACCGCGCTTCTTCCTCGCCGATTGAGCCGACTCAGCCGATTCAGTCGGTTCAGTTGATTCCGTCGACTTCTTCGATCCAGCTGAATCAGTCGGTCCCGCCGATGCCGCCGGTCCCACAGATGACCTCCCCCGATAGTGGCCGAACGGCCACTATCGCGGCGCCCGACGCCGGCGGGCAGGGCGCGCGCCGGGTCGGCCACGGCGCAACCGGAGCACGCCCGGGCGCTTGTGCAAGGCCACGCAGGTCAAGAGCTGCCCATGCAGGCCATGCAGGCCAGGCGCAGCCCAAGGGCATACGGCTCAGGCGCTGACCGACCGGGACCAGGCCGGTGCCGTCCCCGTCACCCGGCACAGGGCCAGATAGAGGGGAATCGGCGGAGTGTACGGAAGCGTGCCGCCCGGGTGGTGGATGAGTCCGGGGAGGCGGGGCGAGGCGGGGGCGAGCGCGCCGGTGGCGTAGTGCGCGGGCGCCGGCCACTCCAGGGCGACGTCGGAGTCGGAGGGTACGAGCCACCACCAGTGGGTGCTGTCGGCATACACACAGCCCACCCGCGGCAGGCGGGGCATCAGCAGCGGTCCGAGTCCCGCGGGCATCGCCACCGCGTCGCAGCCGAGCGGCTCCCGCATGCCCTCCGGCACGGTCAGCCGCCGCGAGGGTCCGGCGCCGGATGATCGCCGTCCGCGCTCCAGGCGGATCAGGGTGTCCAGGTTCAGCACCCCTGACGCACCGGCCGACGTAGCCCTCACACCCATTCAGCCCCGTCCGTTCTCACGTTGTCGAAAACCAGCCGCACACCGGCTGGAACGATTCAGGTCAGCATCGTCAGAACCACTCGAGCCCGGCCGCCGGAGTCTGCGCCCGAGCATGCGAGGAGCCGACTGGGGCCGGCCGGCTCCTCGCACCCCAGCCCAGGTCCGACCGCGGCTCGGCGCCGTTGTTCGCCGAGCGCGGCAGATCCGCCCAGACCAGCAGGCCGGGACCGGTTTCCTGGGCGCCCCAGGCAGTGCACACCGCCGCTACGAGGAGCAGTCCCCTCCCGTGCTCCTCCTCGGGGCGCTGTGGCGACGGGTGGGGCTCACCCGGTGCACACCCCTCGTCACGGACGGCTATCCGCACCAGGTCCTCGCCGTCGCGCAGCTCGCACACGACATGCCGGCTCGCCGTGTGCACGATGGCGTTGGTGACCAGCTCGGAGACGACCAGTTCCGCCGTGTCGCAGGTGTCCTCGCAGACCGCCCAGCCCGAGAGCCGGGCACGCGTCAGATGCCGGGCCTGCGCGGCAGAGCCCGGGTGTGCGGCCAGCTCGAAGCGGAACCGGCGGTCGGCGGCCGTACTGGGGCACGCCCCAGCGGCACCGAGACCGAACCGGTCCCCGGCAGCATCTGTTCCTAACGGCGCGGACGGAATCACGCTTGCCACTATCTCCCCGTCGTGAACACTTGGCAAGTGTCACTCTGAAAATTGCAGAGTGCAGTGTTCCCTCACGGGAGGGCCGTGGCACACTGCTCGCAACAGCACGTGGCGCGGCGTCAGTTGGGTACCCGTTCGGGGACTCGAACGGGCGCCGCCCGGGCTGTCAGGACTATCTGGAGGTGGACGTGAGCGAGCCGCGGTCCGCGCCGACGGTCGGGCAGGTCGTCCTCGGACGGCGCCTGCTCGACCTGCGGGAGCGTGCGGGGCTCAAGCGCGAGGAGGCGGCGCGCATCCTGCGCGTCACCGCTGCCACCGTCCGCCGTATGGAGACGGCCGAGGTCACGCTCAAAATCCCGTACCTCCAGCTCCTGCTGAAGTCGTACGGGGTCTCCGACGAAGAGGCCGAGGCCTTCGTGGCGCTCGCGGAGGAGGCGAACCAGCCGGGTTGGTGGCAGCGCTTCCACGACATCCTGCCGGGCTGGTTCTCGATGTACGTGAGCCTGGAGGGCGCCGCCTCCCTGATCCGCTCGTACGAACCCCACTTCGTGCCCGGAGTGCTGCAGACCGAGGAGTACGCGCGTGGCGTCATGGAATCCGGCGCCATCGGCCAGACGAGACCCGAGGACATCGAGCGCCATGTGGCGCTGCGCATGCAACGCCAGGAGCTGCTGACGCGCGAGGACGCGCCCCGGTTCTGGGCCGTGATGGACGAGACCGCCGTGGCCCGCCCCGTGGGCGGCCGCGAGGTCATGCGCGGCCAGCTCGACAAGCTGCTCTGGGCCACGAAGCTGCCCAACGTGACGCTGCAGATCGCCCCGTTCTCCTCGGGGCCGCACGCCGGCACGTACGGGCCCTTCGTGCTGTTCCGCTTTGCCATGCCGGAGCTCCCGGACATGGTCTACAGCGAGTACCTGACCGGCGCCGTCTACCTGGACGCGCGCTCCGAGGTGGCCACTCATCTCGAGGTCATGGACCGCATGGCGGCGCAGGCCGCCACGGCACATCGCACGAAGGAGATCCTCCGGGATCTCCGCAAGGAGTTGTGAATGGATCGCATCAAGTCCCGGATACGCCATGCGCGGATCTACAACGGCATGCCCGCACGGGAGCTGGGCAGTGAGGGCTGGCACAAGCCGTGGAGCGGCGGTAACGGAGGCAACTGCCTGGAGGCGATGAAGCTTTCCGACGGCCGCATCGCGGTCCGCCAGTCGGCGGACCCGGACGGCCCGGCCCTCATCTACACACCTGGTGAGATGACCGCGTTCATCCAGGGCGCCAAGGCGGGGGAGGCGGACTTCCTGCTTTCCTGAGGCCGCCGTCAGGCCTCTTCTTGTTCAGCCTGCTTCTCTAACTTGGCGTTCTGTTGATGCAGTTGATGATGCAGTGGAATCCGATGTTCCAGTCTGTTCAGAGCCAGGACCACATGCGGCGTGGCGCGTCCACGAGCCGGCTGACGGCGACCACCGGGAACGGCGGCTGCTCGGCACGGTCCCGGCCGAGGCTCAACCCGTAGTAGATCTGCTCGATCGACGGCGGTCCGACCGCGAGGTTGCGGCGGACCGCCTCCGACGGCGACTCCTGGCGGTCCTGTACGAGATATGCCGCGGCCAGCGTCCCCGTACGACCCACACCCGCACCGCAGTGCACGAACACCGGCCCCGGGGCCGCACCGACGACATCGAGGAAACGCCGCACCTGGTCGGGCGTCGGAGTCTGTCCGTCACGGATGGGCATCCGCACGACGTCGAGGCCGGCCTTCTTCGGTGTGGCGAGCTGGGAGGCACTCAGGTCCTCGGCGCGCAGGTCGACGACCGTGGTGAAGCCGAGCTGGTTCAGTGCCCGGTAGCCCGCGGGGGAGGGGGCGGCACCGCGCCACAGTCCTCCCTCGGCGTCCACGGGCTGGAAGTGATGAATCCCCTGCACCGCACGGGTGCCCTCGGGCTCCGGGGTCTGGTCGCGGGTCCAGAACGACAGCGCGAGGATGCCCAGCGCGCCGGTCGCCCAGAGAGCCAGGTAACCGAGGCCGAGAATGCCGAGAGCCCGCAGGACGGTTCTGCGCAGGGGCCTGCGGGAACGACCGGTGGGCGGGGTGAGTGAGGGGGAGGGTGGGGTGATGACAGCCATGAACGACCCGGAGGTTTGGGGACGGGGAACGCATTTGGCATCGTAACCCCGGTCTCCGAGGTGATGGCTTGTGTGCGTATGGGGCAGTTTACCCGCTAATGATGTCAACTACTGACACGTAAAGCGGGACAGGAGTTACCTGTGTGCATGAAGGGGCGGAGGTTGTCGGACCGCGACCTGCACACGGACCCGCTCAGCCCTCGGCCCTCGGCCCTCAGTCGTCATCCGTGTCCGAGTCCGCGTCGCCGATGCCGACCACCGTGAGGTGCGTACGGTCCAGGCCGGTGTCCTCCAGGCAGCCGCGCAGCCGCATGCGGTCGTGATCGGTGAGCGCGGGCTGGACCACGCCCGCGAAGAGGCCGTCGCCCAGCTCGCCGAGTGTGGCACGGTTCAGCGGGACGGACGTCGAGTCCCGGCAGCGTTCCCAGAGTTGGTGCGCGGCGAGCGACTCCCGCTCGGCGGTCATGTTCGTGCCGCGCATGTCGATGCGCAGGAGCACGGAGGTCGCCTTGGAGTCCTCCGCCTTCTCCTCCCGGGTCTGGGTGAGGTCGGCGAGCCCGACGACGAGCGCGCCGAGCAGCACGGTCGCGATGACACTCACGGAGAGCACGCGTGCGGTACGGCCGCGCTGCCGCGGGGCGCCGAGCGGCGGCAGGTCTTCCAGGTCCTCCCAACCGTCCGGGGCGTCCGGTCCGGCGCCGCGGGCCGGGTCGGGCGCGGCCAGGACGGCGAGCCGCCCGGCGAGGCGCCGCTCCGCCGAAGGCCGGGCCGTGACCGAGGCGATCCGCTGGACCAGCCAGGCGAGACCGGAGAGCAGCACACCGGTGATCATGAGAACCGGTACGAAGACGTACGTCGGATTCGCCGGCTCGTCGTCCAGCCAGCGGAACCGGTCGCCGGCCGGCCGCGCCTCCTTCTCCCGCAACCGCGTCAGGATGTCCTCCTGCCGCCGGTCCGCCTCGCGCATCCGCTCCTCGATCCGTGCGAGCCGTCCCACGAGCACGACCCCGAGGAGCATCACCTCGACGACGAGCAGCAACACCCCGGACAGGATGGCCCGTTGCCACTGCCACCGGTACAGGTAGACGACGACGTACGTACCGGCTCCCGTGGCCGCCACACCCCCGAAGAAGTAGACAAGGCGCCTCATCGCGGGTCTCCCTGAGGCTCGTTCGCGGGCGAACGCACGTGGCCGTCGGGCAGGTGTCCGCGGGGTACGTGTCCGTCGCCGTCGGGGCCGTCGGGCCGGCCCTCGCCGGCGGCACCGTCCAGGTGGTCGGGGCGGTCGAGGTGTACGTCGCCGGTGGCGCCGTCGACCGTGAGGCGGGACCCCGGCGGGAAGCGGCGTACGGCATCCGTGACCCCGACGACGGCCGGCAGGCCGAACTCCCGGGCCAGCACGGCGAGATGGGACAACGGGCTGCCGGTCTGCGCGACGAGTCCGGCGAGACCCGGAAGGAGCTGGGCGAGCGCGGGATCGAGCGTGCGGACGACGAGCACGGGGTTCGGCGGGCGGGTCCCGGTTCCGTCCCAGGCCGTACCGGCGGCCCGCCCGGCGGACACACCCCGCCCCACGCTCCCGCCATCGCCCTTGCCTGCGGGCCGCTCGGCGACGACCTTGCCGCCCGCCGCGAGCCGGAACGCGTCGGGCAGGGGTGCCGACGCGGCTTGCGGCAGGCGTTCCTCGAAGTCCCCGGGGAGGCGTCCGACTTCGAGCGCCTCGACGAGCTCCCGCCAGCGCAGCAGACCGACCTTCGAGACGTCGCCCAGGGCCCCTCGTACGACCAGCCGCCGGGCCGCCTCCCGGACGAGCCGCACCTGGAGCTCCTGCACCCAGCGGATACGGAGGCGGAGGGCTTCACGCGTGGGGAGGGCGGCGGCGGAGGTGGAGGTGGAGGTGGAAGTTGAGAGGGAAGCGGAGGTGAAGGAGGTCGGTGCGGCGGGGAGGGCCGCCATGACCGTGGACGCGCGGGCGTCGGCCGGGACCGCTTCCGGGGCGCGGTCCGCGCCGCCCGGCCCGTACCCCGGAAGCCTCAGCTCCCGGCTCAGGCCGGGTGTCACCAACGCCAGCACCACCGGCTCCGCCGCCACCACCCGTTGATCCGGCACGCCGAGAGCGCGGGCCTCCGCGAGGGCGGTGAGGCCCGCTCGCGCGGCCGTGGTGCGGGGCTCGGGCAGCAGGGCGCCCGCGAGGGCCTCCTGGGCGTGGAGGGAGACCAGCGTGACCCGGCTCCAGCGCAGGGTGGAGACGAGGTCCGGGCGGCCGAGCCGGTTCACGGGCGGCGTTTCGGCGAGCCGGCGGTCGATGTCCGCGACCAGGTCCACCGCCAGGCCGGGGAGCGCCGTGGACAGCCGGCCCACCCGCCAGGCGGCGGCCAGCCGACGGGCGCCGGGCGCCGGGTTGAGCAGCGCCAGCCACCGGTGCGGAGGCGGCGCGGCGCCGAGCAGCCGCAGGTCCGCCGCGGCCCGCCCGCCGATCGCCCTGACGACCGGGGTCGTACGCAGCAGCCGTCGCGGCGCGGTGCCCCCGATGTCGAGCGCCGCGGCGAGCCCGCGCGCCATGGGAGCCACCCACAGGTCCTCTTCCAGCGGCTCCAGCTGATCCGGCAGCGTCTCCGCCACCGGCCCGGGACCGAGCAGCCGCGCCCCGCGCGCGGGCCGCGCCGCCATCGCCGTGATGGACCGGCTCTGGAACAGCCACAGCCGCCCGTCCCCGTCGAACCCGAACTCGATGTCCTGCGGCCCGCCGAAGATCCGGCGCGTCTGCCGGGCCAGCCGCGCGAGCCGGCGCAGGTCGGCGGCGCCGAGCAGCCGTTCGGCATCCTCGGGCTCGGTGCGCAGGACCCGTCCCCGGCGGCTCAGCCAGTAGTCGGTGCCGGGCTGCGCACCGCTGACCAGCGAGTCGGGCCCGCCCCGCACCACACTCACCAGCATCCGGTCCGCCCGCCCCGCCACGGGGTCGGCGCCGAACAGCACCCCTCCGACGCGGGCCGCGAGCATCGGCTGCACCAGCACGGCCATCGGCGCGACCGAGCCGTCGGCCCGGTGCGCCGAGTCGAGCACGGTCCGGACGGCCGCACGGAATTCACGCAGGCCCCGCACGTCCAGTACGGACGCGAACTGGCCCGCCAGGGACGACTCCTGCGTGTCCTCCTGCGGTGAGGAGGAACGTACGACGAGTGGGCGCGTGCCGCCGTCGGAGAGCTCCTGCCAGGCACGGCGAAGCCCTTCCGACTCGGCACCCGCCCACTCGCCGCCGTTCGCCCGATCACCGTCCGCCCACGCACCGTCCGCGCTCTCGCTGTGCGGCACGACGAACCCCGGCAGCACCGGCAGCCCGGCCCGCGCCGCCCGTGCCAGATGCGCGGCCTTGGAACCGGCGAACGGGATGTGCGCGGCCCGGGGATCGCTCAACGGGACCGCTTCGAACGCGGCCCGGAGGAACAGGGAATCAACTGGATCTTGCGCTCGGGGAACGTCCGGAGCGCCGCGCGGACGGAGCGCATCCGGAGCGCGTCGCGGACCTTGCCTCGCGCCGCCGTCGTGGCGCGAGCCCCGGTCATCCCCGTCTCGCGCACCGTCTTCGAAACGCTCGTCGATCGTCGTCATCGCGCACCCTCCAGGACCGACCGCCAACAGGGGGGACGCGCGGGGGTGGCCCTACGCCTGACGGCGGAACGAAGGATGGGGGCGGGCCGCCGCCGCTCACGGCCTCACGGTCGTGACAACGACACGCCTCCTGGAATCAATGATCCCACCCCCTGTTGTAGTACATGTCAGTGAAAAACGACATTCGGCCATTCACCCTGTGAAAACCCGCTCAGCCAGTCAGGAATTCCGCTCGCCCGACGCTCAGCCGGGCGGCAGCACCGCGCACAACGCGTCCAGCGCCGCGCCGTACGCAAACTCCGAAGGCGTCGCATACCCCACGACGAGTCCGTCCGGCGCGGGCCCGGCCGCCTCCGGGTGCCGGAACTCCGCGAGCCCGTCCAGCGCGAGACCCCGCCACGCGGCGGCCTTCACCGCGGACCGCTCGCTGCCGGGCGGCAGCCGCAGCACCGCGTGGAGCCCGGCCGCGATCCCGGTGACCTCGACGTGCGGCGCCCGCTCGGCGAGCGCGGCGACCAGCCGGTCCCGCCGCCTCCGGTACCGCTGGCGCATCCGCCGCACATGACGGTCGTACGACCCCGAGACGACGAAATCCGCGAGCGCCAACTGGTCCAGCACGCTCACCCACGCCTCCCGCTCGCCCTTCGCGGCCAGCACCCCGGCGACGTACCGCTCCGGAAGGACCATCCACCCCAGCCGCAGCGCGGGCGACAGACTCTTACTGACCGACCCGATGTGGATGACCCGCTCCGGATCCAGGCCCTGTACGGCACCGACGGGCTTGCGGTCGTAGCGGAACTCCCCGTCGTAGTCGTCCTCCAGAATCACCCCGCCACGCGCGCGTGCCCAGCCGATCACCGCGGCACGCCGTGCGGGATGCAGTGGTCCGCCCGTCGGGAACTGGTGCGCGGGCGTGAGCAGCACGGCCCGCTCCCCGCCCAGTCCGTCGACCTGGGCGCCGTCCTCGTCGAGAGGCAGCGGGACGGTCCGTACGCCCGCCGCCGCCAGCAACTCACGGTGGAAGCCCAGGCCGTACGCCTCCACGGCCAGCGGACCGCGCAGCACGCCGCCTCGGATCTGGCCTTGTCCCTGGCGTTGTCCCTGGCCCTGGCTCGTGAAGAGCAGCCGCAGGGCGTGCGCGAAGCCCGAGCAGATCACGATCCGCTCCGGCTCGGTGCGGACGCCACGTGCGCGTGCCAGGTACTCGGTGAGCGCCCGCCGCAGCTCGATCCGGCCCGCCGGATCTCCGGGCCCGAAGACCTCGTTGGGGGCGGCGTTCAGCGCCCGCCGGTACGAGGCGAGCCACGCGGCACGCGGGAACGACGACGCGTCCGACGTGCCCTGCCGCAGATCGAACCGCGGTCCACGCGCGCGTGGAGGCGCCTCTTTCGGCACGCGCGCGTGGGTACCCAACGGCTCGGCACGCTCGGCGACCCGGGTGCCCGAGCCCTGGCGCGCGGTCAGCCAGCCCTCGGCGACGAGTTCGGCATACGCGTCGGCGACCGTGTTGCGGGCGACACCGAGGTCGGCGGCGAGCGAGCGGTACGGCGGGAGGCGGGTGCCCGGAGCGAGACGTCCGCTGCGGACGGCCTCCCTGAGGGCACCGATCAGGGCGGCACGGCGGCCACCCGGAGCCGGCGGGCCCGGCGGGCCCGACAGTTCCAGATACAGGTCGGCGCCGATGCGCTCCGCTGAATTGACCCATGAATCCGCCATAGAAATGCACCATACCGTGGGTCTTTCCGGCCCGTAGATTCTTGGTTATGACGACGAAAACGATGAACGCGACGAGCATGACGAACACCGCAAATGCGATGACCGGCGCCGGGGTAGCCGAAAACGTTCGCCTCGACTTCGCGAAGTCCGCCCCGAAGGCCTTTCGCGCCCTCATCGGCTTCGACGCCGCGGCCCGGGACGGACTCGACCCGGCCCTCGTCGAGCTGATCCAGATCCGCGCCTCGCACCTCAACCACTGCGCCTACTGCCTGCACATGCACACCAACGACGCCCGAAAGGCGGGCGAGAGCGAGGACCGGCTGCACATGGTCGCGGTGTGGCGCGAGGCCCCGCACTTCTTCACCGAGAAGGAGCGGGCGGCGCTCGCACTGACGGAGGCCGTGACCCTGGTCGCGGACGGCGGTGTCCCGGCCGACGTCTATGCCCGGGCCGCGACACAGTTCGACGACCAGGAGCTGGCCCATGTGCTGGCGCTGATCTTCGCGATCAACACATGGAACCGGATCGCCCTGTCGACGGCGAAGGCAGCGGGGACGGACACCCGGGCCTGACAGGCACGCGAGCCTGATGGGCGCGGGCTTGACGCGCGCGGGCTTGACGGGGGCCGGCATGCGGGCCTGACGCGTCCGGCTGCAGGCAGTCAGTGGACGGCGGGTGGACGGTCACACCCTCATCGGACGGTCGTACGGCCCGATCGGTGCCGGCAGATGTGAGTCGCCGCCCGTCAGGTGGCGGTCCACCGCCGCTGCCACCGCCCGGCCCTCCGCGATCGCCCAGACGATGAGGGACTGGCCGCGCGCGGCGTCGCCCGCCACGTACACGCCGGGAACGTTCGTCGCGAACTCCGCGTCGCGGGTGATCGTGCCACGGGGATCCAGGGCGAGACCGAGCTGGTCGACGAGACCGTCGCCGCGGTCGGGGCCGGAGAAACCGAGGGCGAGCAGGACGAGGCCGGCGGGAAGCGAACGGCCCGTCCCGGGACGCGGGCGGCGCTCGGCGTCGACCTCGACCAGGTGCAGCGCGCGGACATGCCCGTCCGCGTCGCCGGTGAAGCGGAGCGTGGACGCCGAGAAGAGCCGCGCGTCCGCGTCCGCGGCGGGAGCCGAACCCAGGTCGCGGGCCTCCTCGTGCGCGGCCGACAGCCGGTAGACCTTCGGGTACGTCGGCCACGGATCGGTGTCCTCGTCGCGCTCCGGACCCGGCTGCGCGTAGATGTCGAGCTGCGTCACGGACGCCGCACCCTCGCGCACCGCCGTCCCCAGACAGTCGGCTCCCGTGTCACCGCCCCCGACGATCACGACGTGCCTGCCCGCGGCGGACAGCGGGGACACCTCAAGATCCCCCTCACACACCCGGTTGGCCCATGGCAGATACTCCATCGCCTGATGGATGCCGCTCAACTCCCGTCCCGGAACCGGAAGTTCACGCCGATCAGTGGCGCCGACGGCGAGGACGACAGCGTCGTAACGGGCCCGCAGCTCGGCGCCCCCGATGTCCCGGCCGACCACGGTCGACGTCCGGAACTTGGTTCCCTCCGCCCGCATTTGGGCGAGCCGCCGCTCCAGGTGCCGCTTCTCCATCTTGAACTCGGGGATCCCGTACCGCATCAGCCCGCCGAGCCGGTCGTCCTTCTCGTACACCGCGACGGTGTGCCCGGCCCGGGTCAACTGCTGCGCCGCCGCCAGGCCGGTGGGGCCCGAGCCGATCACCGCGACCGTCCGCCCGGACAGCCGGTCCGGCGGACGCGGCGGCGCGAACCCCTCCTCGAACGCCCGGTCGGCGATCGCGACCTCCACGTTCTTGATGGTGACCGCGGGCTGGTTGATCGCCAGCACACAACCTGCCTCGCACGGTGCGGGACACAACCGCCCGGTGAACTCGGGGAAGTTGTTCGTCGCGTGCAGGCGATCACTCGCCGTACGCCAGTCGTCGCGGGAGACCAGATCGTTCCAGTCGGGGATCAGATTCCCCAGCGGACAGGCCTCATGACAGAACGGAACGCCGCAGTCCATGCACCGGTCGGCCTGCGTGCGGATGATCGGCAGCAGCGCCCCGGGGACATACACCTCGTCCCAGTCACGGACCCGCTCCTCCACAGCGCGACGCGGCCACTCCTGGCGGGAGGCGTTGAGGAAACCCTTGGGATCGGCCATGGCCGTCTCCCTCACGTACGCGAACGGGACCCGCCGCACTCCGTCTCACGTCTTCGGAAGACGGGCCGGCAGGGCCTATCGGCAGACTCTTCCCGCCACGATACGACGCCGCGGCCGCGCCCGCCTCGGGCGAGCACGGCCGGCGTCTGTCGTCGGCGAGCCTCAGGTGAGCGCCAGCACGTACGAGATCGCCCCGGCGGCCGACGCGACCCCGCGGACGTGATTCCACGTCGACCACTCACTCACGTACGAGGGCCAGTACGTGGCGGCCTCCGCGGTACCGGGCTCCATCGTGTCGAGCTTGTCGTTGCGCGGAACGTTCGCGGCCATCGTGACCCCGAAACAGCCGAACAGATACAGCGCGCTGCCCAGCAGCAACTCCACCGTCCCCTCGTCCGGCCACAGCACGAAGGTCACCACCGCCAGAACCGCGCACAGCACGGCGGAACCCACGAACACGATCATGAACGGCGGCCGCAGCGCGGTCACGTTGATCGCCTGCATCGCGGCGACGCCCTGCGCGGGCGGCAACGCGGCGATCCCCTTCATCACAAACGTGGAGAACGCGCAGAAGACCCCGGCCACCAGCCCGGTCCCGAGCACCCCCAGCACCGTAAGTACGAAGTACGGTCCCTCGATCATGGCAACTCCCGCGTAAGCACTGTCCCCGCCAACAACAACTCGCGCACCGCTCCCAGAACCGCCGGGCCGGAAGACCCCGAACCCGAAATCCTGCACGGCACTCTCTGTGACCACAAGTGAACCGTCGTACGAGGAGGGTCACCATCGTCGAGCGACTCGGGTGCATGCTCCAGCGTCTCGGGGCAGCGGCGGAATCCGACCAGGGCGCCCTCGATCGGACATCCGGAGCCCGGAAGAGGCCTCTTGCCACGGCCGCCAGGCGTCCGGCGGACCTCTTGTCACGGTCACCAGGCGTCCGGCGGACCTCTTGACACGCGCACGGTCATGGCCGCATCGCCCCGGCCCCGCGCCAGCCCTGCAGCGTCGCCTCGACCACCGGAGCGATCCGGCGCCGGGCCTCATGCCGCGGCACCCCGCCCATCAGCAGCTGGTCGTACGGAGTGTCCGTGTGCCGGACCGCCGCGCGCACCGCCGACGTCACCGCGGCCTCCGACAGAGCGCGCCCGTCGGCGCTGCGGCCCACGCGCCCACTGCCCCGCACCGAGGCGTGCGCGGCGATCGCGCGCGCCCGATCGGCCGGGCAACCGGGAAACAGCCGCCGGATCCGCTCCGCGAACGCATCCGTGAACCGCACATCCTCCGCGGCTCGCCGCTGTGCGTCCCGAGTCCGCCGTCGCCGCCGCGCCTCCGCATCCGCCAGACACCGCTCCTCAGCCCGCGCGAGCGCCGCCTCCTCGACCAGCACCCCCTGCCGTTCGTACCGACTCCGCCGCCGGTTGAACCGCACGACCACCACCGACAACGCGCTCCCCTCCCGCGACCTCCGCGTCAACGCGGTGTCGCCCCGCGGCAGAAACACCAGATGCCCGAGGTCGGCACAGTCCAGACAGCGCGCCGCCCCGTCCTCCATCACCAGCAACGGGAGCGGCCCGCCCCGGCACTCGGCGCAGTGCCGCCTCTTGAGCGGCTGGATGACGAGAAGGCCGCCGGGGGGTGGGGGAGTTGCCGTGGTCGCCATGGGGGTTCCGTTCCCGGGGTGGGGCGGGGGGTATGCGGCTTGGCTGGTTGCTCCTTCATTGCCGTGGATCTGGCCTTCCTTCTGGGGGCCCGCCCCCCGCCCCCGCCCCCACCCCCTCGCCCCGCCCCTCACCCGCCCTGGCTCTCCGGAATCCGGGAAGCCCTTCAGAGCAGCCCTCCAGCGAAACCCCTCCGGGAAACCCCTCCGAGAAGCCCTCGCCCCCACCGTGACCACGCGCACGCCGGTCGCCTCTGCCCGCGCGGCATCATGGGCCGTGTGCGACTCGAAGCGATCACCTGGGAACGGCTCGGCGACCTCCTCGCCGAGCGCCTGCTCGACCTGAAGCCGGCCGACGGCAGCCCTTGGCCGCGCATCGCCTTCGACGGAGCCCCGGCCGCCCGCCCCGGCGACCTCGCCGAACGCGTCGCCGAGGCCCTGCGCCCGCGCGGCCGATCCGCGCTCGTCGTCGGCGCGGAGGGCTTCCTGCGCCCCGCCTCCCTCCGGTTCGAGTACGGCCACCAGGACGTGGAGGCGTACTACGACGGCTGGTTCGACACCGGAGCCCTGTGGCGCGAGGTCTTCGGCCCACTGGAATCCGGTGGCGACGGCCGTGTCCTGCCCGACCTCTGGGACCCGGCCACCGACCGCGCCACCCGCAGCCCGTACGTCCAACTCCCGCCCGGGACCCTGCTGTTACTGCACGGACCACTGCTCTTGCGTCACTGGTTCCCGTTCGACCTCACCGTCCACCTGCGTCTCTCCCCGGGCGCCCTGCGCCGGCGCACCTCCGAAAGCGAACACTGGACGCTCCCCGCCTACGAGCGCTACGAGAGCGAGACGGACCCGGGCGTCACGGCCGACATCCTGATCCGCGCGGACGACCCACGCCACCCGGCGTGGAACGGCTGACCCCGGCGACCGAGGACCATTCCTTATTCCGTGCCTTATTCCGTCCTGCATTCCCTCGCGAAGGGCTTTTGCATGCGCGTGCATGTAGTTACTCTGGCGCCATGACGATCTCCTTCGGTGACTCGGTCCGCGCACTCCTCGACGGCAAGAACTTCGCCAGTGTCGCCACTCTCGGCCCCGACGGAGCTCCCCAGAACTCGGTGGTCTGGATCAAGCGCGAGGGCGACACCGTCCTCTTCTCCTCGACCGACGGCCGTCAGAAGGTCCGCAACCTCCGACGCGACCCCCGCATCAGCCTCTCGGTCTTCGACCTCGCCAACCCCTATACGTCCGTGGAGATCCGCGGCACCGCCGAGCTCCTCCCCGACGAGGGCAAGCGGTTCGCTCACGAGCTCTCGCACAAGTACCTCGGCATCGACCCTCCGGCGGAGAAGGAGGACCGGGTCCGGGTGATCATCCGTGTGGTGCCCGAACGGATCGTCGGCTTCTCGGCGTGAGACACGGGCCGACCGCGACATCAGAGCGACATCGGCGCGACGTCAGCCGGAAGCCGGGAACCTCCGGGTGCGTATCTCCCCGTACCCGGCGAGAATGTAGGGCGCCGGGACTAGCGGTGCCTCTCCGCGCCGCGCCGGCCGTCCGGCACCGGGAGGTACTTCATGACCACCGCCGGAGACATCATGCACCGCGGCGCCCAGTGGATCCCCGCTCACGAAACCCTGGACCGCGCCGCGCAGCTGATGCGCGAGCTCAACGTGGGCGCGCTGCCCATCAGCGACGAGAACGAACGGCTCTGCGGCATCCTCACGGACCGCGACATCGTGATCGGCTGTGTGGCCATGGGCCACGACCCGGCACGCATCACCGCCGGCGAGATGGCCAAGGGCACGCCACGCTGGATCGAAGCGAACGCCGATGTCAGCGAAGTACTCGGCGAAATGCAGGGGCACCAGATCCGCCGCCTTCCTGTGATCGAGAACAAGCGCCTGGTCGGAATGATCAGCGAGGCCGACCTGGCGCAGCATCTGACGGACGGACAACTCGCAAGCTGGGTCGAGAGCGTCTACGCGAAGAGCGCGACCCACTGACCCCGGGCGCGGGCGCGGGCTCGTCCGGCCGGTCGGCCGTGCCGGACGAGCGGCGTCAGAGCCAGCCGTTGCGCTTGAAGCCCCGGTAGAGGGCGAAGCACGCGACGGCGATTCCGCTGAGCGCCAGGGGATAGCCGAACCTCCAGTGCAGTTCCGGCATGTTGTCGAAGTTCATGCCGTAGACACCGCAGACCATCGTCGGTACGGCGATCAGCGCCGCCCAGGCCGTGATCTTCCGCATGTCCTCGTTCTGCGCGACGCTGACCTGCGCCAGGTGCGCCTGCAGAATCGAGTTGAGCAGTTCGTCGAATGCGGCGATCTGCTCGGCGGCCCGCAGCTGGTGGTCGGAGACGTCCCGGAAGTACGCCTGTATCTCCGGGCCGATCACCCGTATCGGCCGGGTGGCGAGGTCCATGATGGGGCGGCCCAGGGGAGCCACCGCCCGCTTCAGCTCCAGGAGCTCACGCTTGAGCTGGTAGATGCGCCCGGGGTCGGCCCGTGCGCCGTTCGCGGAGAACACGTCCGTCTCGACCTGGTCGATGTCCTCCTGCACCGAGTCCGTGACGTTCAGATACTCGTCCACCACATGGTCCGCGATCGCGTGCAGCACCGCGGCCGGCCCCTTGACGAGCTGCTCGGGGTTCGCCTCCAACTCCTCGCGCAGCGGACCCAGCGAACCGTGCCGGCCGTGCCGCACGGTGACCACGAAGTCCTGCCCGACGAACACCATGATCTCGCCGGTGTTCACCACCTCGCTGGTCGCGGTCAGTTCGGAGTGCTCGACGTAGCAGACCGTCTTGAACACCGCGAACAGCGTCTCGCCGTACCGCTCCAGCTTCGGGCGCTGGTGGGCGTCGACCGCGTCCTCGACCGCCAGCGGGTGCAGGTCGAAGAGATCGGCGATGCCCGCGAACTCCACCTCTGTGGGCTCATGCAGCCCGAGCCAGACGAAGCCGCCGTCGGCCTTGCGGACCCGCTCCACCGTTTCGACCAGATCGCGGCCGGCGGGGACCCTGGCCCCCTCCTCGTACGCCACGCAGTTCACGACCGCGGAACCCAATGGGGATCTGGCGGGGTGGCTCAGGTCGACGCGGGCACGTCGGCGTGTCAGCCGTGCCACCCTGCGGAGGCCGCCGACCTTGCTCAGGCTCGTGACCTTCCGCAGGTTCCCTGCCATGGACATCTGGATCTCCTTGCATGGATCCTCTCGCGCCGCACTCTGCGCCTTTCCGCGGCCAGTCTGCCAGGATGTTTTGACGGCTGGAGCGGCCTGTGGGAACGGAATATTCCGCTCCGTATACGACGCGTGGGCGACGGGAGCGTCGACCATCACCGACAAGCCGGACAACTGGGATGATTCCCGTATGACGCGAACCGACGGATATCTCCTCGACAACCGGCAGACCGAGGCGGGGCAGCGCTTCGCCGCCCTCGCGGCCCTGTTCGACCCCACGACGTTCCGGCATATCGAACGGTTCGGCATCGGATCCGGCTGGCGCTGCTGGGAGGTCGGCGCGGGCGGTACGTCTGTGGTCTCGTGGCTCGCCAAGAAGGTCGGTCCGACCGGTCGCGTCGTCGCGACCGATATCGACACTTCGTGGGCGACCTCGTCCATCCGTCCGCCGATCGAGCTGCGTGTCCACGACGTGGGCGTGGACGAGCCGCCGGGGGAGGGCTTCGACCTCGTGCACGCCCGGCTCGTGCTGGCCCATGTGCCGGACAGGGAGCGGGCCCTGCGATCGATGATCAGGGCGCTGCGGCCCGGCGGACGGCTCCTGGTGGAGGACGCCGACCCCGCGCTGCAGCCGCTGGCCTGCCCCGACGAGTGCGGTCCTGAGCAGCAGTTGGCCAACCGGCTGCGCCACGGGTTCCGCGAACTGCTCGCCGAACGCGGCGCCGACCTCGCGTACGGGCGTCGGCTTCCCCGCCTGCTCCGCGAGGCCGGCCTGCGGAAGGTCGAGGCCGACGCGTACTTCCCGATCGCTTCACCCGCCCTGGCCGCCCTGGAGTCCGCGACGGTTCGTCAGATCCGCGGCGCGCTCGTCGCGGCGGGCCTCGCCACGGACCAGGACGTCGATCGCCACCTGGCGCAGGTGGCCGCGGGCGGCATGGATCTGGCCACCGCGCCGCTGATTTCGGCGTGGGGGCGCAAGGCGTGACTCCGGAGCGGGGCGGAGTCCCGTGAAGGACGGGCGTTGACGGCGCGGCACCTCCGCTGGTGCCGCCGCCCACGCCCGACCAAGAGGCCTGTGCGTGGCTGCGGTTCCGGGGCGGCGGATCTGGGGCCGGCACATCACGCGCGCGTGCCGACTCCAGAGCCACCGCCACCAGCGCCCGGATCTGCTCGGCTCGGCCGGGCTCGGACGGCCAGGAGAGGGAGCCCGCCTCCTCTCCGGTGGGCGACGCGCCCGGCCAGACCCTTGCGGCCGCCCCGAGAGAGCAGCAGCCTGAGGGCATGACGGACAACTCGACACGTCTCGACCATGTCGTTCTCTGGGTGCGCGATCCCGTGGCCTCGGCCGACTTCTACGAGAAGGCGCTGGGGCTGGAGCCCATCAGGGTCACCGAGTTCGCCGCGGGGCAGGCGTCGTTCCCCTCGGTACGCCTCAATGAGGAGACCATCTTCGACCTCGCGCCCCTCTCGATGGCCGCGCGCATGGACGTCGTCCCCGGAGCGGCCGACAGTGCGGGCCACCCGGTCAACCACGTATGCCTGTCCTTCAGCGAGGACGACTTCGACACGCTCCGCGCCCGCCTGAAGGAACGAGCCGTGCCCCTCTCGGACTTCACGCACGACGCGTTCGGAGCCCGCGGAATGGCCAAGCGGAGCTTCTACTTCCGGGACCCGGACGGCAACATCTTCGAAGCGCGGCACTACGAATAGCTCTCAGACATGAGAAGGGGGTGTCCACGCACGCGTGGACACCCCCTTCGAGGTTTCGGGCCTTCATGCCTTCCGGCCCTCGGAGCCTCAGACCGGCCGTACGCCGTTCAGCGCGCCATGCGGGTCGAGGACGTACTTGCGGCTGGCGCCCTGGTCGAACTCGGCGTAGCCGCGCGGTGCGTCGTCCAGACCGATCACCGTCGCGTTGACGGCCTTGGCGATGTGGACCCGTTCGTGGAGGATCGCCTTCATCAGCCCCCGGTGGTACTGCATCACCGGACACTGACCCGTGGTGAAGCGATGGCTCTTCGCCCACCCCAGGCCGAGCCGCACCTTCAGGGTTCCGGTCCGCGCGTCCTGGTCGACCCCGCCGGGGTCGTCCGTGACGTACAGGCCCGGAATGCCCAGCGCGCCACCCGCGCGCGTGACGCCCATCAGCGAGTTGAGGACCGTCGCGGGTGCCTCCGCGGCGTCGGGGCCGTGGGCCCGTGCCTCGAAGCCGACCGCGTCGACGGCCGCGTCCACCTCCGGCTCGCCCAGGATCTGCTCCACCTGCTCGCCCACGTCGCCCCGGCTGACGTCGACCGTCTCGCAGCCGAAACTCCGGGCCTGCGCGAGACGTTCGGCGTTCAGGTCGCCGACGATGACGACGGCCGCGCCGAGAAGCTGCGCCGACGCCGCGGCGGCGAGACCGACCGGACCCGCCCCCGCGACGTACACCGTCGAGCCGACCTCGGCGCCCGCGGACACCGCGCCGTGGAAGCCGGTCGGGAAGATGTCCGACAGCATGGTCAGGTCGAGGAGCTTCTCGCGGGCCTGGTCCCGGTCCGGGAACCGCAGCAGGTTGAAGTCCGCGTACGGGACCATCGCGTACTCCGCCTGGCCGCCGACCCAGCCGCCCATGTCGACATAGCCGTAGGCCGCACCGGGGCGGGCCGGGTTGACGTTCAGACAGATGCCGGTCTTTCGCTCCTTGCAGTTGCGGCATCGCCCGCAGGCGATGTTGAAGGGCACCGAGACGATGTCCCCGACCTCGGCGAACTCGACGTCGGGACCCCGCTCGACGACCTCTCCGGTGATTTCATGCCCGAGTACGAGCCCCTCGGGCGCGGTCGTACGGCCGCGCACCATGTGCTGGTCGCTGCCGCAGATATTGCTGGCGAGCACCTTGAGGATGACCCCGTGCCGGCACTTGCGGCCGACGTTCTCGGATGCCACCCCTGGCCCGTCCTGCATTTCGAGCGTCGGGTAGTCGATGGTCCTGACTTCCACCGCGCCCGGCTTGAGGTACGCGACTGCCCTGTTCCCGCTCATACGTGATCGCCGTCCCTTCGGCCCCGTGACTTCGGATGCCAGTGGCTGTGCGCATGGCGGAGTCTGCTACCGCCGCAACGTTCCGGCCACCCTTCGTGCGGGTCCAGGGGACATGGATTTGCGACTGCTCCTACGGCGTGGGCGTCGGGCCACTCGATGTGGTGGTCCGGCGAGTGAACAGAGCCAGCGCGCCGAGCGGCAGCAAAAGGCAGGCGGCGATGAGGTTCAGCCAGCCGTAGCTCGCCTGGGCGACGATGAGGCCGGCAGCCGCGCCGCCGATGCCCGCCGAAGTGTTCATGGTCAGGTCGGAGAGCCCCTGAGCGGCGGCGCGAGCGGGCGCGGGCACGGAGTCCGTCAGGAGCGCGGAGCCCGAGACGAGACCGGCCGACCAGCCGAGGCCCAGCAGGAAGAGCCCCGCGGCGGTCTGCCCATGGCCGGCGCCCGCGGTGCCCGCGAGCAGTGCCGCGCAGGCCAGCAGCGCCACGGCCAGGCCGATCACCGACAGCCGCCCGAACCGGTCGGACAGCCGCCCCATGACGGGCGAGAACGCGTACATGCCCGCGATATGGCCGCTGATGACCAGTCCGATCAGGTCGATACTCGCGCCGTGGTGACCGAGGTCGACCGGCGTCATCGACATGACCGAGACCATCGCCGTGTGCGAGACGGCCACCGTCACCAGAGCCAGACGGGCCCGCGGTGAGGCCCGGACCGCGGCCATCCCGGCCCGTATGGAGCGTGCCGCGGGGGACTGCTCCTCGACCGGTGCCAGTGCGCGGGCGGTGAGCAGCGGGTCGGGCCGCAGCAGCACCGCGACCAGGAGCGCCGACAGGAGGAAGACCCCGGCCGCCCACAGGAACGGGCCCGCCGTCTCCGGTATGCCGAGGCCGGAGACGCTGCGGCCCGCGGGCGCGGCGATGTTGGGGCCGAGGACCGCACCGATCGTGGTGGCCCACACGACGTTGGAGATGGCTCGCGCGCGCCGCTGCGGCTCGGCCAGGTCGGCGGCGGCGAACCGTGCCTGCAGGTTGGCGGAGGAGGCCGCACCGAACCCCGCCATGCCGAGCAGCAGCAACGGAAAGCTGTCCACGGCCGCGCCGGCCACGACGACCCCCGCCCCCAGCGCCCCGATGAGATAGGCGAGGACGAGCCCGGGCCGGCGACCGCGCGCGGTCATCAGCGCGGCCAGCGGCACGGAGAGCACCGCCGTCCCCGCGACGGTCGCGGTGGGCGCGAGCCCGGCCAGCGACTCGGTGCCGGCGACCTCCTGGGCCAGTACGACGGCGAGCGCGATGCCGGTGGCCACCCCGAGACCGCCGAGGATCTGACTGGCGACGAGCACAGCGGATATCCGGCGCCGCAACGCCGGCAGTCCGTCCGCGTCGACGGGCCCGGCGACAGGGCGCTCGACGGCGGTCACGTCGAACACACCAGAGCAAGGGAGGCAAGGGAAGCGAGGGGACCGAATGTGGCGGCCCCTCGTGCGCACTCACCGGCGAAGCCGGACGCGCGCCCGCACGTGAACGCGAACGATGTGGTCACCGGCGCAGTCTCCCCCTGGTCCCGAACTCAGGACACCCTCACGACAACGGCCGCCCCCAGAAACCCGCGCCCCTCAGAACAACGGCTCCGGCAGCACCCCTTCCAGCGCCAGCAGCTTCCGCTTGGTCTCCAGGCCGCCCCCGAACCCGCCGATGCCGCCGTCACTCTCCACGACCCGGTGGCAGGGCACCACGACCGGCAGCGGATTGGCGCCCATGGCCATCCCCACCGCCTGGGCCGCACCCGGCTGGCCGACCCGCCGGGCCAGATCGCCGTACCCCACCACCTTCCCGAACGGAACGCCGGACGCCAGCTCGCGCAGTACCTGACGGTTGAACCCGGAGATCAGGGACCAGTCCAGCGGCAGCTCGAAGTCGTGGCGCTCGCCCGCGAAGTACGCCCTGACCTGACGTATCGCCTCGGCCAGGAGTGGTGAGTCGGGAGCTTCCACGGGCTCGGTGCCGAGCCGGGATCCGAGCCGGTCGAGCGCCTGGTCGCGCACCGCGTCTGTGGCGTGGAAGACGACGCTGACCAGGCCTTCGCCGGTCGCGGCCAGCAGCAGCGGACCGATGGAGCTGTCGACGACGGCCCACACCACCTGTTGCTCGTTCTGCCCATCGCTGTTCATGTGATCCACCGTACGGCGCGCCACTGACAACGCCGGTGGTGCGGACGCCGACGAACGTCCGCACCACCGGCGACTGGCCTGTCACGACTGGCCTGTCACGACTCGTCTGTCATGACGGGCCTGTCATGACGGGCTCAGCCTTCGTTCAGCGCCTCCCGGACCACGTCGGGCTTGTTCGTGATGACGCCGTCCACACCGAATTCCGCGACGCGCCGCGTGCCCTCCGCGGTGTCGACGGTCCAGGTGAAGATCTCCAGCGGTTTGCCGTGCGGGCCGCGGAGCGCGTGGATCGACGCGACGTAGCCGAGCGAGATGGACGTGTGCGACGAGTTGATCTGGTCGGCGAACTGCGCGTACGCGGGCAGCTCCGCGACCGACGGGGTGCCCAGGAAGCCCGTCTTGATGTCGGGCCGCAGTGCGTGGACGGTCCGTACGCTGTCCGCGCTGAAGCTCTGGATGACCAGCTTGCTCCGTACGTGGGCCGGTCCCAGCCAGCCCTCGTTGCTGAGGACCTTGAGGGTCTCCCGCTCGATGCCCGGGTAGAGCGCCGGGTTCTTGATCTCCAGGACGAGCTTCTGGTGGTTGCGCGAGACCCGGTTCATGTACTGCTTCAGCGTCGGCACGCGCGCGCCCGCAAACCGGGGGCTGAACCAGCTGCCCGCGTCGAGGCGCGCGATCTCCGCGGCGGTGAAGTCCTTGATCTTCCAGGGGGCCCGCTCGGGGAAGACCTCCTCGACGTTGGTCGTGCGGGTCAGGCTGTCGTCGTGGACCACCACGAGTTCGCCGTCCTTGGTGCGCTGGACGTCGTTCTCGACCCAGCGGAACCCGAGGTCGTCCGCCTTGTCGATGGCGGCCAGAGTGTTCTCGGGGGCGTAGGCCGAGGCGCCGCGGTGGGCGATGACCAGGGGCCGGTCGGTGCTCGTGTCGGCATGAGCGGTGGCGGCGGGGAGAACGAGGGCGGCAGCTCCCAGGAGCGCGGTGGTCGTGGCGGTGGCAGCGCGCGCTTGCATGCGTACTCCTTGCGTCTGTGATGACGGACGGTCCCAGAGTGACAGCAGAGGGTCAACATTAGGGGGGTGCAGGATGGCCACAAATTGAATGGAGTTGCCCAAGTCCGCTCACCTGTGCCGCACAAGTGGGGCAAGGCCGTGATTCTTTGCCGGAAAATCGTTCGAGCGTTCCGGGGCGAGTCATACTCTCTGCGTCAACCCCGGCCGCCGTGGCGGTCCTGGGACGGGGCATTTCACAAAATTCCGGGACGCAACAGGGCGGAAGGGCAACCGCGCATGCAGGGCACGGTCGACGGATTCAGCTACGGACTCGTCACGCCGCTGGTGGCGTACCTGATGGCTTGCCTCGGCGGAGCGCTGGGCCTGCGCTGCACCACGAGATCGATGCTTGTCACCCGCTCCTGGAGAGCCGGCTGGCTCGCGCTCGGCGCGGCGGCGATCGGCTCCGGCATCTGGACCATGCACTTCATCGCGATGATGGGCTTCTCCGTCCAGGAGACCCCGATCCACTACGACAAGCCGACAACGTTCGCGAGCCTCGGCGTCGCGATCGTCATGGTCGGCATCGGGATCTTCATCGTCGGCTACCGGGGACCTTCGGGAGCGGCCCTGTTCACCGGGGGCACGATCACCGGTCTCGGCATCGCCACGATGCACTACCTCGGCATGGCCGGAATGCGACTCAACGGAAAGCTCGAGTACAACACCCTCACCGTCGCCGCCTCGGTCGTCATAGCCGTCGTCGCCGCGATCGCCGCCCTGTGGGCGGCGGGACAGGTCCGGGGCTTCCTGTGGAGTGTGGGCGCGAGCCTCGTCATGGGCCTCGCCGTCAGCGGCATGCACTACACGGGCATGGCCGCCCTCAGCGTGCATCTGCACGGCGCCTCCAGCGACCCCTCCGGGGAGTCGACCGCGTCCCTGCTGGCGCCCCTGATGATCGGCCCCCTCGCCTTCCTGCTGCTGGCCGGCGTCGTCGTGATGTTCGACCCGCTGATGGTCATGGGCAAGCCCGACTGGAGCCCCGCCGAGCAGAAGCCGGGCATCCCGGCCCACACGGTCCGCCACACCGGCCGCCGGTTCCCGTCCGGTTCGCGCCGGCGCCCCAGACACCCCGGCTCCCGCACCCCGCAGAACTGGTGATCAGACCCCGTTGTCAGTGCGGGGTCGTACGGTGGATTCCATGCGGCCCGTATCCAAGATCGAACGCACGGTGGCGCCTTTCGAGGTCGTCAGTCCCTATCAGCCCAGCGGCGACCAGCCCGCTGCCATCGCCGAGCTCGAACGGCGCGTCCGCGCGGGTGAGAAGGACGTCGTCCTCCTCGGCGCGACCGGCACCGGCAAGTCCGCGACCACCGCGTGGATGATCGAGAAGCTCCAGCGCCCCACCCTCGTGATGGCGCCGAACAAGACGCTGGCCGCCCAGCTGGCCAACGAGTTCCGCGAGCTGCTGCCGAACAACGCGGTCGAGTACTTCGTCTCGTACTACGACTACTACCAGCCCGAGGCGTACGTCCCCCAGTCGGACACCTACATCGAGAAGGACTCCTCGATCAACGAGGAGGTGGAGCGCCTGCGGCACTCCGCGACCAACTCGCTGCTCACCCGCCGCGACGTCGTCGTGGTCGCCTCGGTCTCCTGCATCTACGGCCTGGGCACGCCGCAGGAGTACGTGGACCGCATGGTCAACCTCAAGGTCGGCGAGGAGGTCGACCGGGACGACCTGCTGCGCCGCTTCGTCGACATCCAGTACACGCGCAACGACGTGGCCTTCGCGCGGGGCACCTTCCGGGTCCGCGGCGACACGATCGAGATCTTCCCGGTCTACGAGGAGCTGGCCGTCCGCATCGAGATGTTCGGTGACGAGATCGAGGCCCTCTCCACGCTCCACCCGCTCACCGGCGAGGTCATCAGCGACGACGAGCAGCTCTACGTCTTCCCGGCCACCCACTACGTGGCAGGACCCGAGCGCCTGGAGCGCGCCGCCAACGACATCGAGAAGGAGCTGGGAGAGCGCCTCGCGGAGCTGGAGAAGCAGAGCAAGCTCCTGGAGGCCCAGCGGCTGCGCATGCGCACGACGTACGACCTGGAGATGCTCCGCCAGATCGGCTCCTGCTCCGGCGTGGAGAACTACTCGATGCACTTCGACGGCCGAGAGCCCGGCTCCCCGCCGAACACGCTGCTCGACTACTTCCCGGACGACTTCCTGCTCGTCATCGACGAGTCGCACGTCACAGTGCCGCAGATCGGCGCCATGTACGAGGGCGACGCCGCCCGGAAGCGCACCCTCGTCGACCACGGCTTCCGGCTGCCCTCCGCCCTGGACAACCGTCCCCTGAAGTGGGAGGAGTTCCAGCAGCGCATCGGCCAGGCCGTCTACCTGTCGGCAACTCCGGGGAAGTACGAGCTCTCGCGCGGGGACGGCTTCGTCGAGCAGATCATCCGCCCCACCGGCCTCATCGACCCGGAGGTCGTGGTCAAGCCCACCGAGGGCCAGATCGACGACCTGGTGCACGAGATCCGCAAGCGCACCGAGAGGGACGAGCGCGTCCTGGTCACCACGCTGACCAAGAAGATGTCCGAGGACCTCACCGACTACTTCCTCGAACTGGGCATCCAGGTCCGCTACCTCCACAGCGACGTCGACACCCTGCGCCGAGTCGAGCTGCTGCGCGAGCTGCGCGCCGGCGAGTACGACGTTCTCGTCGGCATCAACCTCCTCAGGGAGGGCCTCGACCTGCCCGAGGTCTCCCTGGTGTCGATCCTCGACGCCGACAAGGAGGGCTTCCTGCGCTCCGGGACATCCCTGATCCAGACCATCGGCCGCGCGGCGCGCAACGTCTCCGGTCAGGTCCACATGTACGCCGACAAGATCACCCCGGCGATGGAGAAGGCCATCGAGGAGACCAACCGCCGCCGGGAGAAGCAGGTCGCGTACAACAAGGAGCGGGGCCTCGACCCGCAGCCCCTCCGCAAGAAGATCAACGACATCGTGGCGCAGATCGCCCGCGAGGACGTCGACACGGAGCAGCTGCTCGGCTCCGGCTACCGCAAGGCGAAGGACGGCAAGGCCGCCAAGGCCCCGGTGCCCGCGCTCGGCTCGAAGTCGGCCAGGTCCGCCAAGGGCAAGGCCAAGGAGACCGTGCCGACCGACCGCCCCGCGGCGGAACTCGCCGGACAGATCGAGGAGATGACGGAGCGGATGCGGGCGGCCGCCGGGGACCTGCAGTTCGAGATCGCCGCCCGGCTGCGTGACGAGGTCTCGGAGATGAAGAAAGAGCTGCGGCAGATGAAGGAGGCCGGCCTCGCCTGACACCCGGGACGGCGCGCAGTGTTGCAAGAACGACACAAAGCGTGCACCAGGGTTCGGTGCTGTCAGTGGCCCTGCGTAGGGTTGCTGGTCAACCGCAGGGTTCTGCGGCAACAGGGGACGGTTCGAGAGGGGAACAGCGCGTGACGGTCAACATGACCAAGGGTCAGGCCATCAATCTGCAGAAGAATGACGGAGGCACGCTGACCGCGGTGCGCATGGGGCTCGGCTGGCAGGCGGCTCCGCGACGTGGCCTGTTCGGCTCTCGCACCCGGGAGATCGACCTCGACGCCTCCGCCGTGCTGTTCGCGGACAAGCAGCCGGTCGACGTGGTGTTCTTCCGTCACCTCGTCAGTGACGACGGCTCCGTGCGGCACACCGGTGACAACCTCGTCGGCGGTGTGGGCCAGGGCGGCGACGACGAGGCGATCCTCGTGGACCTCGCGCGCATTCCGGTCCACATCGACCAGATCGTCTTCACCGTGAACTCCTTCACGGGCCAGACGTTCCAGGAGGTGCAGGACGCGTTCTGCCGCCTGGTCGACGAGACCAACGGCCAGGAGCTGGCCCGCTACACACTGGCCGGCGGCGGCCAGTACACGGCGCAGATCATGGCGAAGGTCCACCGCGCGGGCACGGGCTGGCAGATGACCGCTCTCGGTACGCCGGCCAACGGCCGTACCTTCCAGGACCTGATGCCGGCGATCCTGCCGCACCTGTAAGAAACCCGGCACGCGGCGCACGAGTACACAGGGGGAACGAAGGCGATGACGGCTGAGCTGGTCCGAGGGCAGAACCACCCCCTCTCCCAGGCCCGACTTGAGATCCGGGTGTCGGCCGGCAAGCCGATCGTGGCCGGGGTCACCCTCAGCGACGAGCACGGCAAGGTGCGGGGAGTCGAGTGGGTGGCCCACCCGGGCTCACCCACCCTCCCGGGCCTGGAGGTCTCCAAGCAGGCGGCGGCCGACCACCGCCTCGCCTGCGACCTCGACGCCCTGCCGCAGTCCGTGCACCGGGTCAGTGTGCTGCTCGCGCTGCCGTCCGGAGTCGGCGGTCCTGTCCGGTTCGGCGCCGTCGCCGCGCCCTTCCTCGCGGTCACCGGACTCGACGGCTCGGAGGTCGCCAGCTACACGGTCACGGGCCTCGACGCCGAGTCGGCCGTCGTCGCCCTCGAGCTCTACCGCAGGCAGGGCGCCTGGAAGGTGCGCGCCGTCGGCCAGGGGTACGCGGGCGGCCTGGCCGAACTCCTCGCCGACCAGGGCCTGCCCCAGGCGCCCCAGCTCGCGGGCAGTATCAACGAGGCGGTCGCGCAGGGCCTGGCGCGTTCGGTGGCCGCACCCCCGCCGCGTACGGCCGAGGGCGACCGCTCGCGGCACGCGGCGACACCCGCGCACGGCCAGGACCAGGGCGGGACCACGTCCCAGGGCACCCCGGACCACGCACCACCGCACCGCCGACACCCGGGCGGACAGGCGGCATCCCCCGCGTCCGGCCCGACGGGGCACGCGACACCGCAGGCCGACTACCCCGGCGGGCCCGGGCAGACGGACCCGTCCGCCACCACGCAGCCCGCCATGACCGGAGCCGACAGCCCCGTCGACTACAGCCATCCGGGACGGCAGGCGGCCGAGCCTCCGTCACCCCCGCCGACGGCGCCTCCGGCCCGGCCCGGTCAGCCGGCGCAGCCGGTGGCGGGCGACGCGACCGGCTGGTCCATGGAGGAGCGGCTCTACAACCAGGTGTGGGGCATGTTCGAGGACCTCGCCCGCAGCGCGGCCGCGTACCGCAGCGCAGTCGACTTCGCCGAATCGCGCATGGAGCAGGAACTCGACAAGACCCTCTCCGACCCGCGCAGCCGCATCGGCGGTCAGGGCGACGCCGCACGCGAGGCGGCCCGCGCCAAGCACGCCGAGCTGGTCGACCGGGCCCGGGAGGCCTTCGACCGCGACCTCGCCCAGCTCACCGCCGAAGCCGAGGTCGTCGAGCCCGCACTGCCGGCCGCGTTCGCACGCTGGGCCAGCCCCGTCTGGCACGGTTACCGGGTGCCGATGGAGATTCCCATGGCCCTGCGCCTGGGCGATCTGCAGTTGCCCGAGAGCGACGGCCTCAGCATTCCCATGCTGGTGCGGCTGCCGCTGGAGCGCGGCCTGTGGATCGACAGTGGCCGCGGGTCCCTCGACGGTTCGCTCACGGACTCCGACGAACTGCGCCGCCTCGCCATGGACACGGCGGTGGGGCACGCCGCCCGGCTGCTCGCCGTCCACCCGGCGGGCGAGTACACGGTGCATGTCATCGACCCGGCCGGATCGGGAACCTCGTCGCTCGCGCCGCTCGTGAGCACCGGAGTGCTCGGCGGCCCGCCCGCGGCCGGTGCCGCGGGGGTGAACGAGGTGCTGGCCCGGCTCACCCAGCGCGTCGACCTGGTGCAGATGGCGATCCGCGGTGGCGTGACCGACTCACTGCCGCCCGACCTCGACACAGCTGAGCAGTTGCTGATCGTCAACGACTTCCCGCACGGCTTCGACGACCGCGCCGTGACCCAGCTGCGCTACCTCGCGGACGAGGGCCCGGCCGTCGGCGTCCACCTCATGATGGTCGCCGACCGGGAGGACGCCGCCGCCTACGGGCCGCTGCTCGACCCGCTGTGGCGCTCGCTGCTCCGGCTCACCCCGGTGCCCGACGACCACCTCGCCGACCCCTGGGTCGGGCACGCGTGGACGTACGACCCCTCGCGCGTCCCGCCCGGCAGCAAGGTGCTCCAGCGCGTCCTCACCCAGGTCGCGGAAGCCCGCCGTTCCTGGAACCGCTGAGGGCTGTCCCGACTCCTGCCACATCCTTTACCCAAGAGTTGGTCAACTCGTCTGACCAGGACATTTGGCCTTTCCTTTGCCAATCACTTTACCTTTCCTTGGTGATTGGGGTACTGTCATCCGTACGGAGGGGAGTACTCCCTACCAGCTGCGGCGTACCCGTCAATACGGATCAGGCCAGATCCCGGGGCGTCGGCCCGAGGCACATCAGGCGCATCTCGCGTCACGGATGCCGCGGGTGGAAGAGACCTCCGGTAGCGACGACGCTGAAATCTGCCGTTACGTACTGCCGGAGGCGCAGTGAATGTTTCCCTGACCCTGTGGGTCCTGACCATCGTGGGCCTTGGCGCCCTCATCGCCATCGACTTCTTCATCGGCCGCAAGCCGCACGACGTATCGATCAAGGAAGCCGGAATCTGGACAGTCGTCTGGATCGTCCTGGCCGCACTGTTCGGAGTCGGACTGCTCATATTCGGCGGGGGGCAGCCGGCCGGAGAGTTCTTCGCGGGCTACATCACCGAGAAATCGCTGAGCGTCGACAACCTCTTCGTCTTCGTCCTGATCATGGCGAAGTTCTCGGTGCCCTCGCAGTATCAGCAGCGGGTACTCCTGGTCGGTGTACTGGTAGCCCTCGTTCTGCGCGCGATCTTCATCGCAGCGGGCGCCGCCATCCTCGCGAGCTTCGCGTGGGTCTTCTACATCTTCGGCGCGTTCCTCATCTACACCGCTTGGAAGCTGATCCAGGAGGCCCGGGCCGACGAAGACGACGAGGAGTGGGAGGAGAACAAGCTGCTCAAGGCCGCCGAGCGCCGCTTCGGTGTCGCCGACCGCTACCACGGCACCAAGCTGTGGATCGAGCAGAACGGCAAGCGGGTCATGACGCCGATGCTGGTCGTGATGCTCGCGATCGGCATGACGGACGTGCTCTTCGCGCTCGACTCGATCCCCGCGATCTTCGGCCTGACGCAGGACCCGTACATCGTCTTCACGGCCAACGCGTTCGCGCTGATGGGGCTGCGGCAGCTGTACTTCCTGATCGGCGGACTCCTCAGGAAGCTGGTCCACCTCAGCTACGGCCTGTCGGTCATCCTCGGCTTCATCGGCGTCAAGCTGGTGCTGCACGCGCTGCACGAGTCCGGCGTCCACGTCCCGGAGATCTCCATTCCGGTCTCCCTGGGCGTGATCGGCGGTGTCCTGTTGATCACCACGATCACCAGCCTGATGGCCTCCAAGAAGCAGGAGGCCGAAGAGGCCCGGCAGGCCGAAGGAACTGAGAAGGACAGCATCGACGTCTGACCGCGTCGGACGTAGGCCGGACGCAGGCCGAACGTAGGAACAACCAGCACCGGGAGCGAGGCTCGGCGAACTGCCGGCCACCGCTCCCGGTGCTCGTTCGTGTGTCGAGCCCATCGGTACACGTCATGCCACAGCGGGCTCCACCGCCACCACGCGCTCGGGGCGAGTCTCCGGCAGCAGGGCGAAGCAGCCCAGGCTGAGCAGTGCGATACCCGTCAGATAGGCGGCCACGCCCCAGGGGACCCGCCCGCTCTGCTCGGCGATCGCCGTGGCCGCGATCGGTGTGAGCGCGCCGCCGAGCACCCCGCCCAGGTTGTAGCCCACGGCGGCACCTGTGCAGCGCACCCGCGGTTCATACAGCTCCGGCAGATAGGCGGCGATCACCGCGAACATCGTGACGAACGCGATCAGCGCCACCACGAAGCCGAGGAACATCAGCAGCGGTTCGCCGGTCGACAGCAACGCGATCATCGGGAACATCCACAGGGCGGCGCCCGCGCAGCCCGCCAGACACAGCGGCCGCCGTCCGTAGCGGTCGCCGAGGAGGGCCATCAGCGGCGTCAGGGCACCCTTCACCACCACGGCCGCCATGATGCAGGCCAGCATGACGGTACGGCTCACTCCGAGCCGCTCGGTCGCGTAGGCGAGGGACCAGGTCGTCACCGCGTAGAACACCGCGTATCCGACCGCGAGCGCCCCCGCCGTCAGCAGGACGAGCCGCCAGTGGCCGCGCACCACTTCGGCGAGCGGCACGCGCGCGTGCTCCCGCAGTTCGAGGAACTGCGGACTCTCCGCGAGGGAGGAGCGCAGCCACAGCCCCGCCGCCGCGAGCACGCCCGCCGCCCAGAACGGCACCCGCCAGCCCCAGGCGGCGAACTGCGCGTCGGAGAGGGTCGCCGACAGCACCAGCATCACGCCGTTGGCGAGGACGAACCCCACCGCGGGACCGATCTGCGGGAAGCTCGCCCACAGCCCGCGCCGCTCCGGCGGCGCGTGTTCCGCGGTCAGCAGCACCGCCCCGCCCCACTCCCCGCCCAGCCCGAGGCCCTGCAGAAAGCGCAGCACAAGGAGCAGCACGGGAGCGGCCGTACCGATGGTGTCGTACGTCGGTACGCAGCCGACAGCGACGGTCGCGGCGCCGGTCAGCAACAAGGAGGCGACGAGAACGGGCCGCCGTCCGTGCCGGTCCCCGATGTGCCCGAACAGGATCGAGCCCAGGGGCCGCGCCAAGAAGCCCACTCCGAAGGTCCCGAACGCCGCCAGCGTCCCCGCCACCGGAGAGAACGTCGGGAAGAACAGCGGCCCGAGGACCAGCGCGGCAGCGGTCCCGTAGACGAAGAAGTCGTAGAACTCGATGGCCGTCCCGGCGAGCGAGGCGGCCGCGAGCCGCGGCATGGAAGGGGGCTTTACTGTGCGTACACGGTGCATGCCGCGTCAACTACCCACGGTCACCAGGGGTTACGGGGGCGTGCGGGGGCCCGGCGGCCTCAGCGCGACCCGTGACGCGCCCTCAGTACGTCACCGTTGACGCGCCGGGCAGGGCCGTTCACCGGAGAAGAGGCCGTCTCGGCGTCCACGCACCGTGATAGACCGGGTCCGAGCAGCGGTCCTGAACGGGCCGACCCGCCCGACCGGACCGGAGGAACCGTGCCCCGCACCCTCGCCAACGCACCTATCATGATTCTCAACGGCCCCAATCTGAACCTCCTGGGCCAGCGCCAGCCGGAGATCTACGGCTCCGACACCCTCGCCGACGTCGAGGCGATGTGCGCCAAGGCGGCGGCCGCGCACGGCGGCACGGTGGACTTCCGCCAGTCCAACCACGAGGGCGAACTGGTGGACTGGATCCACGAAGCGCGCCTCAACCACGCCGGAATCGTGATCAACCCGGGCGCCTACTCGCACACCTCCGTCGCGATCCTGGACGCGCTCAACACCTGTGACGGTCTGCCCGTGTTGGAGGTCCACATCTCCAACATCCACAAGCGTGAGGAGTTCCGCCACCACTCGTACGTCTCACTCCGCGCCGACGGTGTGATCGCGGGCTGCGGTGTGCAGGGGTACGTGTTCGGGGTGGAGCGCGTCGCGGTACTGGCGGGCACGGGGCAGGCGCAGGCCTGACGGGCCGGGGCGGGATCGGCCGGCGGCCGATTGTCAGTGGCGGGTGCCACTATCGACGCATGGTCACTCAGAGTCGTCCCGCCTCCACGATCCGTCGCAGAAATCGCCGCGTGCGCTCTTCCCGAGGGTCGCCGAAGACCTCCTCGGCCGTGCCGCGCTCCAGCACCACCCCGCCGTCGAGGAAGCAGACCTGGTCCGCGACATCGCGGGCGAAGCCCATCTCGTGCGTGGCCAGCACCATGGTCATGCCTTCGCCCTTCAAGTCCCGGACGACGGCGAGGACTTCGCCCACGAGCTCCGGATCGAGGGCGGCGGTGATCTCGTCGAGCAGCAGCAGCCGGGGGCGTACGGCCAGGGCGCGCACGATCGCGGCCCGCTGCTGCTGGCCGCCGCTCAGCCGGTCTGGATACTCGTCCGCCTTGGCACCGAGACCGAGCCGGTCGAGCAGCTCACGGGCATGCGTCTCGGCCTCCGCACGAGGCACGCCGTGCACGCGGCGCGGGGCGAGCGTGACGTTCTCCAGGACGGTCATGTGCGGAAAGAGGTTGTACGCCTGGAAGACCACGCCGATCCGGCGGCGCACGGCGTCCTGGTCCGCCCGGGGGTCGGTGATCTCCTCGTCGTCCAGCCAGATCGCGCCGTCGTCGATCTCCTCCAGAAGGTTCGCGCAGCGCAGCAGCGTCGACTTGCCGGAACCGGAAGCCCCGATCAGCGCCGTCACCGTGTGCGGGGCCACCTCCAGATCGACGTCCCGCAGGACGACCGAGCTGCCGAAGGTCTTGCGGACGGCCTCCATCCGCAGCACCGGCACCACGGGTACCGCCGGTACACCGGAGGCTGTGGGTGTCTCGCTCATATGCTCCCTCCCTGCGCCTGCCGGCGGTCCATTCGCGCCGTGACCCAGTCCGTGAAGCGGGTCATCGGGATGGTCAGTGCGACGAAGACCAGTCCCGCGACGATGTACGGCGTGTAGTTGAGGCTGCGGCCCACGATGATGTCCGCGGCGCGCACGGCGTCGACCGCGCCGCCGATCGAGACGAGCCCGGTGTCCTTCTGCAGGGACACCAGGTCGTTGAGGAGCGGCGGCATCTGACGGCGTACCGCCTGGGGCAGCACGACGTAGCGCAGGGACTGCCGGTTGCTCAGGCCCAGCGAGCGGGCCGCGGCGCGCTGCGAGGGGTGGACGGACTCGATGCCGGCGCGGAACACCTCGGCGACGTACGCCGAGTACGTCAGCGTGAGCGCGGTCCCGCCGAGCAGCACCGGATCGACGGTGATGCCCTGCAGCCGCAGCGCCGGTACGCCCAGGACGACGATCATCAGGTTGATGATCAGGGGCAGTCCGCGGAAGAAGTCGGTGTACGCGGCGGCCAGGGCGCGCAGCGGAAAGAACACCGGGCCGCGCAGCGTACGGGCGACGGCGATCAGCATGCCGAGCACGAGGACCGCGACGCCGCACACCAGCAGGAGCCGGACGTTCAGCCACAGCCCCTCAAGGACCTTGGGGAACGCCTCGCGCGCGTACTCCGCGTTGAAAAAGGTCTCCTTGGTGCGCGGCCAGCCGGGCGCGTTGACGACGACGAGATAGAGGACGACGCCGGTCACGAGAGTGGAGAGCGCGCCTATCGCCGTCGCACGGCGGGCCCGGGCGCGCTTGTAGCGCTCCCGCTCGATCCGCCGCTTCGACGGGACGTACGACGCCTCGTGCACGTCTCCTTCGCCGGAGCCCTCGCCCGGCTCCTCGCCCGACTCCTCCTTCACGAACGTCACTTGAGGACCGGTGCGTCGACGGCGTCGGACAGCCACTGCTTCTCGATCGAAGCGAGCGTGCCGTCTTCGCGCAGGGCGTCCACGGCGCCACTCACGCACGACGTGAGCGGGCTGCCCTTGTCCAGTACGAGCCCGAACTGCTCGGGCTTGCCGCCGGTGTTCTCGAACTGCCCGACGATCGTCGCGTCCGTCACCTCGGCCGCGGTGATGTAGAACGCGGTCGGCAGATCGACCACGATGGCGTCCACCTGGCCGTTCTGCAGCGCGGACTTGGCCTGGTCGTTCTTCGCGTACGCGGCCGGCGCCCGGGTCGGCTTCACCACGTCGTCGATGTAGTTGAGGCTGGTGGTGCCGACCTGGGCGCCCAGCTTCACGCCCTTGAGGTCGGCGATGCTCTTCGCCTTCGCGGCCTTGGAGTCCTTCAGTGCGATGACGGCCTGGCGCACGTCGTAGTAGCCGGACGAGAAGTCGACGGCCTTCTTGCGCTCGTCGCTGATCGACACCTGGTTGATGTCGAAGTCGAAGGTCTTCTCACCGGGCGCGAAGGCCTTGTTGAAGGGGACGCTCTGCCAGACGACGTCCGCCTCGGCGTACCCGAGCCGCTTCGCCACGGCGTACGCGACGGCCGACTCGAAGCCCTTGCCGCCGGCCGGCTTGCCGTCCTTGAACCACGGCTCGTACGCGGGCTCGTCGGTCGCGATCGTCAGCTTGCCGGAGACTTCGGTGCCCAGTTCGCCCTTGGCGCACGACGCGGCGGAGGGCTTGTCCGCGGCCTTCTCCTCGGGTTGCGGGGCGCAGCCGACGGCGACGGCGAGCAGAGTGAGGGTGGCGGCGGACGCGGCACCGCGCAGAGTACTGGGGGCAAGATGCATGGCGGGAGAGTGACAGTGCGCGGGCCCGTCTGTCGAGGTCACAGGGGCAACTGTCCGCATAGTGGGAACGAGTGTTGCAACGCTGTGAACTGGGGTGGAACCGACGACGCGTCGGATGTCCGGTGGGGTCGATCGGACGGGGCGGCCGAGGCGGCGGACGCCGCCGGGGCGGTGGCCGCCGGACGTCGGCCACCGCTGCCAGGGCGGGGCCGCCGGCCGAGGGCGGGGTTCGAGAGGCCGGCGACCCGTCCGCTCAGGAGCCGTCATCCTGCGCGGGACTGCCCCCAGTGGACCGCGTGCACCCCACGCACCGGGAGCGCGTGCGTGACACCGGCGCGTGCGCTCGGTTCACACGGGGCGCGCGCCGACGCGTGCGGCCGCCGACTGCTCGTCCGACGTCGGGCGACCCACCGACCGACACCCGGTGCCGGACGACTCACCAACACCCGCCCGGCGTCCGGCACTTCACCGATATCTGTCCGGCGTCCGGCACTTCACCAACTCGCCCTGGGGGCCGGGCGGTTCACCAGCCCCGTGCACGCCATTCCGGCAACTGCGGCCGCTCCGCGCCCAGCGACGTGTCGTTGCCGTGCCCCGGGTAGACCCAGGTCTCGTCCGGCAGCACGTCGAAGAGCTTCGTCTCGACGTCGTGGATGAGACTGGCGAACGCCTTCGGATCCTTACGTGTGTTGCCCACACCGCCCGGGAAAAGACAGTCACCCGTGAACACATGAGGGTGCCCGTGCGGGTCGTCGTAGACGAGGGCGATCGAGCCGGGTGTGTGCCCCACCAGATGGCGGGCGGTCAGCTCCACGCGCCCCACTCGGATCGTGTCGCCGTCGTCGACCGGCACGTCCGTCGGTACCGGGATGCCCTCGACGTCGTCCCGCCCCGCGTACGTACGCGCACCCGTGGCCGCGACGACCTCCGCCAGCGCCTGCCAGTGGTCGCCGTGCTGATGCGTGGTGACCACGGACGCGATGCCGTCGTCGCCGATCAGCGTGAGCAGCGTCCCGGCGTCGTTGGCCGCGTCGATCAGCAGTTGCTCGCCCGTGGCTCGGCAGCGCAGCAGGTAGGCGTTGTTGTTCATCGGGCCGACGGCGGCCTTGGAGATCATCAGGTCCCGCAGCTCGTGCACATCGGCAGGGCCGCCGACCGTCACCGCTCCGCTGTACGTCATGTCACTCAGCCTATAGCGGGGGGAGGGCGGGGAGCGGGCCGCCGTCGACGGTCAGGGCGGAGCCGTCGCGACGGCCGCAGAGCCAGCCGAGGAGGTCCGCCTGGCGGCCGCTGACCGTGAGTTCGAACCTGGGCTCGCGGCCGCTCTCGATCTGCTCCGGGCCGAGGCCCTCGACGGCACCGGTGGCCACCGCGCGGCCGTCGTCCTGCTTGATCAGCAGCGCGGGCACGTCGGGATGGTGGCGGAACCGCCGGGCGAGGAAGTTGATCTCCCGCTGCGTGAACTCGTCGGGCAGATCCTCCAGCACGTAGCCGATCCCCAGATCCACGTGGTGCAGCTCGACCTCGATCCACCGCCGGAACGGGATCCCGGCCGCGGAGTCGGTGACTCCGTTGCGCAGCTCCACCGTGCGGGACCAGTCCGCGGGCGCGGTCCCCGCCTCCTGGAAGCGGGCCGCGCTTTCACGGACGTCCGCGAGGTGCACGTCCAGGGGCCGCGGGGCGTCCCGCTCGATCTCGGCGTCCCGGGCTTCTCCGGAGACGTACATCGGCCGGCCTTCGAGGACGTTCACGAGAGCGTCCGCGTTGCGGGCGAGATGGGCCAGGACGTGGCCGCGGCTCCAGCCGGGCAGCCGTGACGCCTCGGTCACGGAAGCGTTGTCCAGTTCGGCGACTGCGCTGAGCAGCCGTTCGGTCGCGTCACGTACAGACGCCAGGTCGCGCACATGATCGTTCATGGGGCCGACGATAGTGCCGCCACACGTTTGGGTGAAGGTGGTGGGCCATCCCCGCTAATCGAATGCACGTGCTATAAGGTCGGGGGCGGCGTCAGGCATTCTTGGGGGTCCGGGATTGTTACCAACCAGGGAAACCAGACCGGCGCTGTCAGTGGCTCCCCCTAGTCTGTGAATGACGGGGGCCCCGCCCCTGTCACTTCTCTCAAGAAAGGTGCGGACCGGCGTGGCCGACCGTCTCATCGTCCGTGGCGCGCGCGAGCACAACCTCAAGAATGTCTCGCTCGACCTCCCGCGCGACTCACTCATCGTCTTCACGGGTCTGTCCGGGTCGGGCAAGTCCTCGCTCGCCTTCGACACGATCTTCGCCGAGGGCCAGCGGCGGTACGTCGAGTCGCTGTCCTCGTACGCCCGGCAGTTCCTCGGGCAGATGGACAAGCCGGACGTCGACTTCATCGAGGGTCTGTCGCCGGCCGTCTCCATCGACCAGAAGTCGACCTCGCGCAACCCGCGCTCGACGGTCGGCACCATCACCGAGGTCTACGACTACCTGCGGCTGCTCTTCGCGCGCATCGGCAAGCCGCACTGCCCCGAATGCGGCCGCCCGATCACGCGCCAGTCGCCCCAGGCCATCGTCGACAAGGTCCTGGAGCTGCCGGAGGGCAGCCGCTTCCAGGTGCTGTCGCCGCTGGTGCGCGAGCGCAAGGGCGAGTTCGTCGACCTCTTCGCCGAGCTCCAGACCAAGGGGTACAGCCGCGCCCGGGTGGACGGCGAGACGATCCAGCTCACCGAGCCGCCCACGCTGAAGAAGCAGGAGAAGCACACCATCGAGGTGGTCGTCGACCGCCTCACGGTCAAGGAGGGCGCCAAGCGCCGCCTGACCGACTCCGTGGAGACCGCCCTCGGCCTCTCCGGCGGCATGGTCGTGCTCGACTTCGTCGACCTGCCCGCCGACGACCCCGAGCGCGAGCGCATGTACTCGGAGCACCTGTACTGCGCGTACGACGACCTGTCCTTCGAGGAGATGGAGCCCCGCTCCTTCTCCTTCAACTCGCCCTTCGGCGCCTGCCCGGAGTGCTCGGGCATCGGCACGCGCATGGAGGTCGATGCCGAGCTGATCGTCCCGGACGAGGACAAGTCCCTCGACGAGGGGGCCATCCACCCCTGGTCGCACGGGCACACCAAGGACTACTTCGCGCGCCTGATCGGAGCCCTCGCGGACGCGCTGGGATTCCGGACCGACATCCCCTTCGCCGGTCTCCCGCAGCGCGCCAAGAAGGCACTCCTGTACGGGCACAAGACGCAGATCGAGGTCCGCTACCGCAACCGGTACGGGCGCGAGCGGGTGTACACCACGCCCTTCGAAGGGGCCGTTCCCTTCGTGAAGCGGCGGCACAGCGAGGCCGAGAGCGACGCGAGCCGCGAGCGCTTCGAGGGCTACATGCGCGAGGTGCACTGCCCCACCTGTCAGGGCACGCGCCTCAAGCCGGTCGTCCTCGCGGTCACGGTCATGGAGAAGTCGATCGCCGAGGTCTCCGCCATGTCCATCAGCGACTGCGCGGACTTCCTGGGCAAGCTGAGGCTCGACACGCGCGACAAGAAGATCGCCGAGCGCGTCCTGAAGGAGGTCAACGAGAGACTGCGGTTCCTCGTCGACGTAGGCCTCGACTATCTGTCGCTGAACCGCGCGGCGGGCACCCTCTCCGGCGGCGAGGCCCAGCGCATCCGCCTCGCGACCCAGATCGGCTCGGGCCTCGTAGGCGTCCTGTACGTGCTCGACGAGCCCTCCATCGGCCTGCACCAGCGCGACAACCACCGGCTCATCGAGACCCTGGTCCGGCTGCGCGACATGGGCAACACGCTCATCGTCGTGGAGCACGACGAGGACACCATCAAGGTCGCCGACTGGATCGTCGACATCGGCCCCGGCGCGGGCGAGCACGGCGGCAAGGTCGTGCACAGCGGCTCCCTGAAGGAGCTGCTCGCCAACGACGAGTCGATGACCGGCCAGTACCTGTCCGGCAAGAAGGCCATCCCGCTGCCCGACATCCGGCGCCCGCGCGACCCGTCCCGGCAGCTCACCGTGCACGGTGCTCGGGAGAACAACCTGCAGGACATCGACGTGTCGTTCCCGCTGGGCGTCCTCACGGCCGTCACCGGCGTCTCGGGTTCCGGCAAGTCGACGCTGGTCAACGACATCCTGTACACGCACCTGGCCCGCGAGCTGAACGGCGCCAGGAGCGTCCCCGGCCGGCACACGCGCGTGGACGGCGACGACCTCGTCGACAAGGTCGTGCACGTCGACCAGTCGCCGATCGGCCGCACACCCCGGTCGAACCCGGCGACGTACACCGGGGTCTTCGACCACGTCCGCAAGCTGTTCGCCGAGACGACCGAGGCGAAGGTGCGCGGGTACCAGCCCGGCCGGTTCTCCTTCAACGTCAAGGGCGGTCGCTGCGAGAACTGCTCGGGCGACGGCACCATCAAGATCGAGATGAACTTCCTTCCGGACGTGTACGTCCCGTGCGAGGTCTGCCACGGAGCGCGCTACAACCGGGAGACCCTGGAGGTCCACTACAAGGGCAAGTCCATCGCCGAGATCCTGAACATGCCGATCGAGGAAGCGATGAACTTCTTCGAGGCCGTCCCGGCGATCTCCCGCCACCTCAGGACGCTCAACGACGTCGGTCTCGGTTACGTCCGGCTCGGTCAGGCCGCGACCACCCTGTCCGGCGGTGAGGCCCAGCGGGTGAAGCTCGCCAGCGAGCTCCAGAAGCGGTCCACCGGCCGCACCGTCTACGTCCTCGACGAGCCGACCACCGGCCTGCACTTCGAGGACATCAGCAAGCTGCTCGTCGTGCTGTCCGGCCTGGTCGAGAAGGGCAACACGGTCATCGTCATCGAGCACAACCTCGATGTCATCAAGACGGCCGACTGGGTCGTCGACATGGGCCCCGAGGGCGGCGGCGGCGGTGGCCTCGTCATCGCCGAGGGCACGCCCGAGGACGTCGCAGGGGTTCCGGCCAGCCACACCGGCAAGTTCCTGCGTGAGGTCCTGGGCGCCGAGCGCATCAGCGACGGCACGCAGGTGACGGCCCCGCGCAAGCCGGCGGCCAAGAAGGCGGTGTCCGTGGCCGCCAAGTCGGCGGCGAAGAAGACGGCGACGGCCAGGACCACGACGGCCAAGGCCACCAACAGCACGGCCACCAAGAAGGCGGCCGCGGTCACGAAGAAGGCGGCCCCGGCCAAGAAGACGACACGCGCCCGCAAGGCCTGACCCGGGCTCGTACGCGTACGCCTGCATCGCAGACCATGCGCGAACGCGCCGCGCCCCACGGGAACTCCTCGTGGGGCGCGGCGCGTTCACGCGGTCAGCCGCCCCGCTCCTGCTCCTACCCCTGCGGCTCGACGAACTGCATGTCCAGCTGGATCTTGACCACGTCACCGAGCATCCCGCCGCCGAAGTCCAGGCCGTAGTCGCTGCGCCGGATCTCGCCGGTCGCCTCGAAGCCGGCGTGCCTGCGGTTGTCGATGACGGAGTCGACCACGCCGCCGAACTCCACATCGAGCGTCACCGGCCGGCTCACCCCGCCGATGGTCAACTCGCCCTCCATCGACCAGTCCCCGTCCTTCCCGGAGACGCGGGTGGACCGGTAGGTCATCGTCGGACGGCTCGCCACGTCGAGCAGGTCCGGGGCGCGGGTGTGTGCGTCCCGGTCGGCGTTGCCGGTGTCGATGGAGGCCAGGTCGATCTCGGCGCTCACCCTGACGTCGTCCGCCGACTCACCCACGTACAGCTCGGCCTTCAGGTCCCTGAAGCGGCCCCGCACCTTGGCGATGCCGAGATGGCGGATCGTGAAGTTCACGGCGGAGTGGAGGGGGTCGAGCTCCCAGTCGCCGGGGAGCAGCGGCAGAGCGGAAGTGGTCACAGCGGAAGCGGTGACAGGGGTCGGGGAGATGTCGTTCGTCATGAGTCCCACTGTGTGCGAGGTGCGGGACGGGAGGGAGACCGGGCTGAGGATGGTAGTGACAGGGCCACGATCCGGGGCTCATGTGTTGGTACGTTCAGCGGGTGAGCGACAACGAGTTGGGCACCTTCCTGCGTTCGCGCCGTGAGGCGGTCACTCCTGCCGAGGTGGGGCTGCCCACCGGGCCCCGCCGTCGCACGCCGGGGCTGCGCCGCGCCGAGCTGGCCACACTGGCCGGGGTCAGCGTCGAGTACCTCACCCGCCTGGAACAGGGCCGTGACCGCAATCCGTCGCCCGAGGTGCTCGGCACCCTGGCGGACGCGCTGCGGCTGGCCGTGCCCGACCGGCTCCTGCTGCGCCGCCTGTCGAAGGGTGCGGGCGGCGACTCCGTGCTGTGCACCGCCGGAATGACCCCGTGCCGGGCCCTGCGCCCCACCACACGGGCCCTGCTGGACCGGCTGGAACCCACCCCCGCCGTACTCTTGAACTGGCTCGGCGAGATCCTCGGGTACACGACCGGATATCAGCGGATCGCGGCCCCCTTGGGGCTGCTCGACAGCGCGCACCCCAACGTCCTGCGGTACGTGTTCACCGACGAGCGGGCGCGCACCGCCTATGCGGACTGGGACCGGGTGGCCGACGAGCAGATCGCCCGCTTCAGGCACGAGGCTCCGTCCAGTGATCCTCATATGACCGCACTGGCCGACGAGTTGACCGTCACCGCCGGAGCCGCGTTCGCCGACCGGCTCGCATCCGTACCCGTCATGCCCCGGCATTCCGGAGCCGAGCTCATCGCCCACCCGGAGGCCGGCCACCTGCGCCTCGCCTACGAGACGCTCGCCCTGCCGGACGACGGCCAGCGCTTGGTCGTGTACCTGCCCGCCGACGACAGCACGGCCACTGCCCTTGACCGTCTCAACGGCTGCCGGCCGGGGGCGCTCCGGGCCGTCAAGGGCTGATGCCCATCTCGGAGGCGTACGGCGGTTCCGCGCCCGCCCTGGAGCAGGTGATCGCCGCGGCCCGGGCGGCGAACCGCAGCAACCCGGTCCAGCCGTCGGCGTCCAGGCCCGCAAGCGCCGGCCCGGACAGCGCGTCACGGGCGGCGAGGCCGTGCAGCAGTGCCGCGTTCACCGTGTCGCCCGCGCCGATCGTGTCCACCACGTCGACCGGTTCGCCCGGCATGGCGTACTCCGCGCCGTCGCGGGTGAAGACGGTCAGTCCGGCACCGCCCCGCGTGACGACGACGGCCGCGGGTCCTGCGGCCAGCCACTCGCGCGGAGTGCCGCCGAGCCACTCGGCGTCCTCCTCGGACAGCTTGAGCAGCGACACCGACGGCAGCCAGCTCTTGAACCGGGCCCGGTAGGCGTCCGCGTCGGGGATCAGCCCCGCCCGGATGTTGGGGTCGAGCGCGGTGAACACGCCCCGCGCGGACGCGATCCGCATCAGCTCCTCGTACGCGCTCGCGCCCGGCTCCAGAACGAGCGAACACGTGCCGAAGGACACCGCCCTCGTCCCGTCCGGGAGTTGGTCCGGAGCCGAGAACAGCCGGTCAGCCGTGCCCTCGACATAGAACGAGTAGCGGGCTGAGCCGTCTCCGCCGATCGACGCGACGGCGAGGGTCGTCGGCTCGGCGCCCCGCTGCACGGACGCCACATCGACGCCCGCCTCGCGCAGCCCGCCGAGCAGGGCCTCGCCGAAGGCGTCGGCGGAGATCCGGGAGCAGAAGGCGGCGGGGGAACCGAGCCGGCCCAGGGCCACCGCTGTGTTGTACGGACCGCCACCGCGGCGCGGGTCGAGCCTCGCGAGCGGGCCCGCCGCACTCGGCACCAGGTCGATCAGGGCCTCACCGGCGACGACGATCACGAGTCGGTTTCCTCTCGGGTTCTCGGGTTCTCGGGGCAGCCGCACGAGGTGCGGTGAACGAAGGCTGAGGGCAGCCGGACCGTACGGGCCGCGCGGCCGGGGGAGTCCAGCCGGTCCAGCAGCAGCCGTACGGCCTGGGCCCCGATCTCCCTGCCGGGCTGGGAGATCGCGGTGAGCCGGGGCGAGAAGAGGTCCGCCCAGGAGAAGTCGTCGAAGCAGCACAGAGCCAGGTCGCCGGGCACGAACAGGCCCCTCTCTCGCACGGCCCTGAGCGCGCCGATGGTCATCGCGTTGTTGGCGGTGACCAGTGCGGTCGGCGGCGCCGCGAGGGACAGCAGGGCGTCGGTCGCGCGCTCGGCGCCCGCCGCCTCCGAGTTGCCGGTGACCACGAGGCGCTCGTCGTACGGAAGTCCCGCGTACGCCAGGCCGTGCCGGTAGCCGGAGATCCGCTCGCTCGTGGTGCTGAGCCCCGGCAGACCCGCGACCAGGCCGATCCTCTTGTGGCCGAGTTCGGCGAGGTGGGTGACCAGGCGCCTGACGGGCTCGGTGTTCTCCGCGCAGACCTGGTCGAACGTGAAGCCGGGCGCCGGGCCGGACGGGTGGCCACTGTCGACCAGCCGGTCCAGGAACACGGTCGGTACGTCATGTCTCGCGAGGTAGCCGAGGAGTTCGTGCGGGGTGGCGGAGGGGGCGACGATCATGCCGTCGACGCGTCGCTCGTGGAGCAGCTGGACGACCTTGCGCTCGTGCTCGGGGTCGTCGTGCGGATCGGCGATGAGGAGGCTGTAGCCGTGCTCCAGGGCACCGGCCTCGACACCTTGCAGGGTCTCCGTGAAATACGGGTTGCTGATGGCCGACACCGCGAGGCCGATGGACCGCGTGCGCGCGGTGACCAGGGAACGCGCCAGCGTGTTCGGCGTGTAGCCGAGCTCGTCCATGGCGTCGAGCACGATCTGGCGCGTGGCGGGCCGCACGGGGCGGGTGGCGTTGAGTACGTGCGAGACGGTGGCGATGGACACACCCGCGCGTCGGGCCACCTCGGCCATCGTCGCCATAGCGCCTCGCCTCCCGGAACCGGCTTTTCGTCGGCGAACCTATCCCATCCCACGCGAGACGTAAACGCTTACGTAAGCGTTTACGTCTCGCGTGGTGAGGAATCGCCGGAGGCGCCGCTCACTCCCAGTCCCACCCGATCCCCACGATCCCCGACCGCACCCGCGGCTCCACCATGTGCACCGAGCGGTGCCGCCCGCTCAGTGCCAGCTCCTGGCGGCCGCTGCGGGGCGCCGCCGCCGAGTGCTGGGTGAACCGGTGGCAGCGCACCGGCACCGCGTTCTCGGCGAACCGCACCTGGAGGGCGTACTGCCCGCCGGAGAGGCTGAACCCGCGGACGTACTCGGTGGACGCGCCGGCCGTGCCGTCCTCGACGGCATAGCGGAACAGGAAGGTGTCGCCCGTCCGCAGCCGCGTGTCGAAGAGCAGCTCGGCCACGAGCACGCCGGTGCCGTGATGCCAACGGACGCGTCCCGTGCGGCAGTTCTCCAGGGCGCGCACCGTCATCTCCTCCGGAGCGCACCCCGGGTCGCCGTGGTGGACTGCCACATAGCGGTCGATGCCGTCCTTGGTGGCGCGCACGATGTGGTGCGAGTCGCGCCCCAGCAGCTCGCGCCGCGCGCCGATCAGGACCCGCTCGTGGTGGCCGATGGCGTGGAGTCCGCCGTCGGCCGGCGAGTCCAGTTCGGCCAGCAGTTCCTCCAGGGCGCCGGAGGCCTCGATCAGCGAGCGGTACGAACGGGCCGCGGGGCGTTCCGCGTCGGTGCGCTCCTCGGCCGCGGCGAGCAGCCGGATCAGCGACTCGTCCGGCAACTGGAGGATCTCCTCCAGGGCGCGTACGGCCCGCAGCGACTCGGGGCGCTGCGGGCGCCGGGCACCCTGCTGCCAGTAACTCAGGCTCGTCACGCCGACCTTGACCCCGTACCGCGTCAGATGGTGCTGTACGCGCTGCAGCGGCAGTCCACGGGCGGCGATCGCGGCACGCAGGGCGACATGGAAGGGGCCGACCCGCAGGGCCGTCTCCAGTTCCGTCTCCAGCTCCGCCGTGGCGACGTCCGCGTGCTGTGTGCCGTGCCGCATGCAGAGACCTTTCTGTGAATGTCCGCAACGGTTGTTCGGGCCGTTCGCGCTGGTCGGAGGGGTCACCTGACGGACGTACGGGGGATGTTCACACCCGAACGCCGTGGTTCCCGGCTCAAGTCATCCCGCATTGAAGCGTGTTGATCACGTCCGGACAACACCTCGTGCGCAACCTCGTTGACCGGCCGTGCTCTTCGGCTCGTCGCCGGGCCGGCCCGCGGCGACCCCCTCAGCACCCGAGGAGGTCCCGGATCAGCACCCCAGGAGGTCCCGGAGCGCCCGCGCCGAAAGGGCCGACTTGTGCAGGAAACCGAGGGCGGGGCTGGCCGCCACCAGCTCCTGGAAGTCCTCCAGGGAATGCGTCGAGATGAGGATCACCGAGGGCACGGTGCCCGCGAGCCGTACCACCACGTCGAGGCCGCTCTCGCCGTCCAGGTCGAGATCGACGAGAGCGACGTCGGGGACCAGGTCGTGGGCTCGCTCGACGGCCTCCGCGCCCGTCGAGGCGACGCCGACGACCCGAACCCCGCCACGTTCCAGCAGGGCACGCGCGGCCTCCAGGAACCGGGCGCTGTCATCGACGATGAGACAGCGCATGGACATGCGGACAGCATGCCAACCGGCTGCCGTCCTGGCTTTCCCGCTACCCGGAAAGCAGCTGCCGGAAAGTGCTGACGGCCTGTGCCGGAAAAGTTCGTACGTGCTTACGCAGCGCAGCGGCGAATGACGCGCGGTAGCATGTCGGCTGCCCTGGGGTGACCGTGTCGTGTCGGTCGGGTGGGGGTGCAGGATGACGAAGCGCCACAGGAAGGCCTGGCGGCTCCGGACACACCGCGCGGTCCTCGCGGGGGCGTTGTCCGCCGCCCTGCTGGCCGCCGGCTGCGGCGGGAACGGGGACGACGGCAAGCGTTCCGAGGAGCGCCGCGACACCACGTGCGACGGCGAACTCGAAGGCACCACCGACATCACGGTGTGGTTCCACACGGGCCAGAGCACCGAAGTCGACACGCTGCGCCGTCAGGTCAAGGACTTCAACGCCGTACAGAAGGCCGTACGGGTCGAGCTGATCACACTGCCCCAGGAGCGCCCGTACGCGGATCTGGTCGAATCCGCCGCCGTCAGCGGCGAACTGCCCGACCTGCTCGACTTCGACGGTCCGAACCTCTACAACTACGCCTGGTCGGGCAAGCTGAAGCCGATCGACTCCTGCGTGCCCGGGAACGTGAAGTCCGATCTGCTGCGCTCGATCCGCGAACAGGGCACCTATGCGGGCCGGTTGTGGGGCATCGGTACTTTCGACTCAGGGCTGGGCCTCTACGTACGCCCCTCCGTGCTGAAGAAGGCCGGTGTCCGTGTCCCCAGTGGCCCGGACGACGCCTGGACGGCGACCGAACTGACCGGCATCCTGCGCAAGTTGCGCCAGGAGGGTTATGAAAAGCCGCTCGACCTGCACCTCAACGACCTGGCCCGCGCCGAGGAATGGAACACGTACGGCTTCGCGCCCGCCGTCTGGTCGGCCGGCGGTGACCTCATCGACCCGCGGAGCTTCCGGACGGCGGAGGGCTTCCTCAACGGGCCCGGGGCGGTCCGGGCGATGACCACCATGCAGAACTGGGTCAAGGAGGGGCTGGTCGACCCGAACAAGGACGGCAAGGCCTTCGTCAAGGGGCGCAGTCCCCTCTCCTGGCAGGGGCACTGGATGTACGGCCGGTACACCGAGGCGTTCCCGGACGACGTGAAGATCGTCCCGCTGCCCGACTTCGGCAGGGGCACCGTCACCGGGATGGGCTCCTGGCAGTGGGGTGTCACGGCGGGTTCCACCGACGGGGACGCGGTGTGGCGGTTCCTCGCGTACCTCCTGAAGCCGCGGGAGGTCGACCGCATGAGCCGGGCCAACGGTGCGATCCCGGCGACGGACAGTGCCGTCGCGCTCTCGCCGAGGTTCGCCGAAGGCGGCGTCGAGCGGCTGTTCATCGAGCAGTTGAAGAGCGGTGTCGCACGGCCGCGGTCGCAGACCCCGGCCTACCCGGCGATCACCGAGGCCTTCTCGTGGGCCTCCGCCGAGATCATGGTGGACGGCGCTCCCGTCAAGGCGACTCTCGACGAGGCCGTCCGCCGGATCGACAAGGACCTGGCCGAACACCAGGGCTATCCGTCGGCCGGGCCATGAGAACCGGCATACGCAGGCGCGTCGGCGCCCTACGGAGGTCCGCCGGCGTACAGCGGTCCGGCGGAACCGGACACGCGCACGCCAGGGTCCCGTTCCTCGCCCGGCTGCGCGTCGGCACCAAGCTCATGCTGCTCGTCCTCCTGCCGGTCTCCGGGCTGCTCGCCTTCACGGTCTTCTCGGCCGTGACCGAGTGGCGGGAGGCGCGCACCCTGCGGGAGTTCAGCTCCGCCACGCGCGTGTCCTTCGCCCTGGCCGAGCTCACCGAGGCGCTGGCCCGCGAGCGCCTCGCCGAGGTCCTCGTGGAGGCGCGCCCGGACGGGCCGGGCGTGACGGACGAGCGGGCCGCGGCCCGGCGTGCCACGGACCGCACGCTCACCGTCGCGAACGGCAGGGCCGCGGACACCAGCGGGCAGCCGGACGTCCTGGGCCAGCTCGACGCGACGGGCCGCAAACTCTTCGCGACCAGGCTGGAGTCGGGCAGCGGCTCGCTGACCGGAACACAGATCGAGCGGAAGTACGCGAGCATCACCAACGACCTCCTGAACACAGTCCACGACCTCGACTCGAGCCGTCCCTCGCGGGACTCCGGACAGTCCGCCGACGGCTACCTGGCCGTCCTGGAGGCGATCGAGGCCGCCGACCGCGAACGCGTCGAGCTGGCCCTCCTGTTCGCGTCCGCGCCCGAGGACGGCCGGGCCGCAACCGCCGACCGCTGGCAGGCACTGGAGGCCGCCCAGCTCGACACGTTCCGGCAGAACGTGTCGGGGCGGCTTCAGGTGAGGCTGTCGACCGTGCTGCTCCAGCCCGCGGGCCGCACCGTCCGCGCCACGCGCGAGGCCCTCGGATCCGGCGACACCGCGAAACTGCCCTCCCTGGACCGCTGGCTGACCGTGTCCACCGACCGCCTCACCGCTCTGCGCGGCATCGCGGACACCGCCGCCGACGAACTCGCGGCCGCCGCCGACCACGACCTGGACGCCGCCGAGGCCCGCGGCGAAAGCGAACTGGCCCTCTTCGTCGTGGTCCTTCTCGCCGTCACCGTCCTCGCCCTCGCCCTGCGGCGCTCGATCACCCGCCCGCTCACCGAGGTGTCCGCCGGGGCCAAGGCCTTCACAGACGGCGACCTGTCGTACGACATGCGCTACGCGGGACGCGACGAGATCGGCGCCGTCGCCGACACCTTCCGCGAACTCCGGGTGGCCGGCGAGCGGTTCGCCGCCGAGATCCGCACCATGAACACGGCGATCGACGACAACCGGCTCGGCCACCGCGCGGACGTCGCCGCCTTCGACGGGACCTGGGCACAGCTGCTGCGCGGCATGAACGGCACCATGGCGTCGTTCGCCGCGGCCCACAGCCGGCGCCGCAAGGCCGAGCAGGAACTGGAGAGCATCTTCAACCTCTCCCTCGACCTGCTGTGCATCAGCGGTCTCGACGGCTACTTCAAGCGCGTGAACCCGGCGTTCGAGAAGACCCTGGGACACCCCGGCAGGACGCTGCTGTCCCGGCCTTTCCTCGAATTCGTGCACAAGGAGGACCGGGCCCGCACCCGCGCCATCCTCGACCGGCTGGCGGGCGGCGCCGAAGTCGTAGAGTTCGAGAACCGCTACGTCCGGGGCGACGGCACCGAGTGCTGGCTCCAGTGGAGCTGCCGCCCGGTCCTCGACGAGGGCCTCATCTACGCCGCCGCGCGCGATGTCACCGAGAGCCGCCGCGCCGCCCGCGAACAGGCCGCGCTGCGCAGCGTCGCCACCCTGGTGGCCCGCGGTGTCCCGCCGCACGAGGTGTTCACCGCCGTCGCCCGCGAGGTGGGGCTGCTGCTGAGCACGAGTTCCGCGGCCGTCCTGCGGTACGGGGCCGACGGCGCCGCCACCGTCCTGGGCTCCGCCCGCCCGGCCGAGGCGGGGGGAGCCGAGGTCCGGGAGGCGGCGACCGCGGTGGCCGGGACACGGCGGGCGGCTCGCATCGGCCGGTCCGTGGGGGCGCCGATCGTCGTCGACGACCGACTGTGGGGTGCCGTCGTCGCATCCGCCTCGCGCCCCGAACCGCTGCCCAGGGGCACCGAGTCGCGCCTCGCCGACTTCACCGAACTGATCGCCACCGCCATAGCCAACGCCGACAGCCGCGCCCAACTGGCCGCTTCACGCGCGCGCGTGGTGGCCGCCGGTGACGCGTCGCGGCGGCGCATCGAGCGCGATCTGCACGACGGCGTCCAGCAGCGTCTCGTCTCGCTCCAGCTGGACCTGCGGACGGCCGAGTCCATGACGGCGGACCAGCCGGCCGAACTCGTCGAGCAGTTGACGCACATCAGCAAGGGCCTGGACGACGCCTTCGAGGACCTGCTCCAGATCTCCCGCGGCATCCATCCCGCCATCCTCTCCAAGGGCGGCCTGGGCCCGGCCCTGCGCGCCCTGGGCCGGCGCTCCGCCGTCCCCGTGGAGCTGGACCTGGAGCTTCCGCCGGCCCGCCTCCCGGAACAGATCGAGGTGGCCGTCTACTACGTGACCTCCGAATGCCTCACCAACGCCGCCAAGCACGCGCGCGCGAGCGTGGTCGACGTGCGGGCGCGAACGTACGACGACGTCCTGGAGGTCGTCATCGGCGACGACGGGATCGGGGGAGCGGACCAGGGCGGCGGCTCCGGACTGATCGGGCTCACCGACCGGGTCGAGGCGATCGGCGGCAGGCTGAGCATCAGCAGCCCACCGGGCAGCGGCACCACGACGACCGTACGGCTGCCGCTGCCGGAGGTCTCCGCGGACGCGAGGGGGGAGCCGCCGCCGGACGTGTGACGGCCCGGAGCGCACGCGGCGGTAAGTCCACGAGGGGGAGTCTTGGACTCGAAGACGTGCGCACGCTCCGGGCTGCCTTCACGGACGGTGAGGCCACCGTCCGGCTTCAGGGGCGGGGGGTCCCGCCCTGCTGTGCCGACCGCAGGCGCTTGGCCCGCACGATGTCGGGGTCGCGGGGGTCGAGGCCGGACAACGCACCGCCGGCGTACGGCTCCTCGTCCTCGTACCGACGGACACGGACCGGCCGTCGTCGCTTCTCGATCCGTGTCTGTCGCATCTCCCGCAGCCCTTCGGTCATCGACCCGCCGCCCCTCGCCCGGGGCGGCCGGTCCACCTGCATCTGCACTGGTACGAGCATTGCCCCGAACTGTCTCCGTGTCGTCACGGCCAGCCCCCGAAACGGGTTCCGGTCCTCCTCAATTGCCCACCTCCCGCTAGCCGTAACCGGCCATGTCCGGCAGGCTGTTGGACGCGTACCGCACCGGTCGGGCGAGCGGACGGGGGAGCACCATGGACGCGGCACAGCCTCCCGCGCGCGGGAGAGTGGTCCTGGCCGACGACGACGTCCTGCTCAGGGAGGGTCTGGCCAGTCTCTGCGAGCGGCTCGGATACGAGGTGGCGGGCCAGGCGGGGGACGCGGGCCGGCTCCTGGAACTGGTCGAGGAGCACGTCCCGGATCTGGTGATCGTCGACATAAGAATGCCTCCCACCCATTCCACGGAGGGACTGAAGGCGGCCCGCAGCATCCGCGAGCGCCACCCGGATCTCGGCATCCTCGTCCTGTCCGCGTTCGTGGAGGTCGAGGACGCGCTGGAGCTGCTGGCCGGCGGCCGCCGGATCGGTTATCTGCTCAAGAGCCGGGTCACGGTCGTGGACGATTTCATCGAGGCCCTGGAGCGGATCCGCAAGGGCGGCTCGGTCGTCGACCCCTCCCTGGTGCGGGAACTGGTCTCGGCCCAGCGCCGCGACGACCCGCTGTCCTTCCTCAGCGCGCGGGAGCGGGAGGTCCTGGAGCTCATGGCCGAGGGCCGCTCCAACGCCGGCATCGGCCGCCGCCTGTGGGTGACCGAGGGCACGGTCGAGAAACACGTCCGCAGCATCCTGGGGAAACTGCATCTCCCGGAGGCCGCCGACGACCACCGTCGCGTGCTGGCCGTCCTCACCTTCCTGGAATCGCGGTAGACCCGGGCCGGCTCCGGGCGAGGGTCTGACAGGCCGTCGCGCTGTCACACCCCGCCAGTAGGGTGTGAGACATGGCCGACCCCTCCAGCTACCGCCCCAAGCCGGGACAGATCCCCGACTCGCCCGGGGTGTACAAATTCCGCGACGAACACCGCCGGGTGATCTACGTCGGAAAGGCGAAGAGCCTGCGCCAGCGCCTGGCCAGCTACTTCCAGGACCTGGCCGGGCTCCACCCGCGTACGCGCACGATGGTCACCACGGCCGCGTCGGTGGAGTGGACCGTGGTGTCCACGGAGGTCGAGGCGCTGCAGCTGGAGTACTCCTGGATCAAGGAGTTCGACCCCCGGTTCAACGTCAAGTACCGCGACGACAAGAGCTATCCGTATCTCGCGGTGACCATGAACGAGGAGTTCCCGCGCGTGCAGGTGATGCGCGGTCAGAAGAAGAAGGGCGTGCGCTACTTCGGTCCGTACGGGCACGCATGGGCGATCCGCGACACCGTGGACCTCCTGCTGCGCGTCTTTCCCGTACGCACGTGCTCGGCCGGTGTCTTCAAGAACGCCGCGCGTACCGGCCGCCCCTGTCTGCTCGGCTACATCGGCAAGTGCTCCGCCCCCTGCGTCGAGCGCGTCTCCGCCGAGGAGCACCGCGAACTCGCCGAGGAGTTCAGCGACTTCATGGCCGGCCGCACGGGGACGTACATCCGCCGCCTGGAGCAGCAGATGACGGACGCGGCCGAGGAGATGGAGTACGAGCGGGCGGCGCGGCTGCGCGACGACATCGAGGCCCTCAAGAAGGCCATGGAGAAGAGCGCGGTCGTGCTCGCCGACGCGACGGACGCCGATCTGATCGCCCTCTCCGAGGACGAGCTGGAAGCCGCCGTGCAGATCTTCCACGTACGGGGCGGCCGGGTGCGCGGCCAGCGCGGCTGGGTCACCGACAAGGTCGAGGCGGTCACCACGGGAGACCTGGTCGAGCACGCGCTCCAGCAGCTGTACGGCGAGGAGACCGGCGACTCCGTACCCAAGGAGGTGCTCGTCCCGGCGCTGCCCGACCCCGTGGAGCCCGTCCAGGAGTGGCTCACCGCCCGGCGCGGTTCGAACGTGTCGCTGCGCATCCCGCAGCGCGGCGACAAGAAGGCCCTCATGGAGACGGTGCAGCGCAACGCGCTCCAGGCGCTGGGGCTGCACAAGACCAAGCGGGCCTCCGACCTGACCACCCGCTCCCGGGCGCTGGAGGAGATCGCCGAGGCCCTCGACCTGGAGAGCGCGCCGCTGCGGATCGAGTGCTACGACATCTCGCACCTCCAGGGCGACGACGTCGTGGCGTCGATGGTCGTCTTCGAGGACGGCCTCCAGCGCAAGAGCGAGTACCGGCGCTTCCAGATCAAGGGCTTCGAGGGCCAGGACGACGTCCGGTCCATGCACGAGGTCCTCACCCGCCGCTTCAAGCGGTACATCGCCGAGAAGGAGAAGACCGGCGAGTGGGCGGACGGCGAGACCGGATTCACCGAGGAGGACGGGCGGCCCAAGCGGTTCGCGTACCCGCCGCAGCTGGTCGTCGTCGACGGCGGGCAGCCGCAGGTCGCGGCGGCCCAGAAGGCGCTGGACGAGCTCGGCATCGACGACATCGCCGTCTGCGGTCTCGCCAAGCGCCTCGAAGAGGTCTGGCTGCCCGACGAGGACGACCCCGTGGTGCTGCCACGTACCAGCGAGGGGCTCTATCTTCTTCAGCGTGTACGCGACGAGGCGCACCGCTTCGCGATCACCTACCAGCGCGCCAAGCGGGCCCGGCGCTTCAAGGCGAGCCCGCTGGACGACGTGCCGGGCCTCGGCGAGGCGCGCAAGCAGACGTTGATCAAGCATTTCGGTTCGGTGAAAAAGCTGCGGTCCGCGACAATCGACCAGATCTGTGAGGTCCCCGGCATAGGCCGCAAGACGGCCGAGGCGATCGCCGTGGCCCTCGCCCGGGCGGCCCCGGCCGCACCCGCCGTGAACACGGCGACTGGAGAGATCATGGAAGACACAGCAGACACAGCAGACGCAGCGGATGCAGCAGACGGGGTACCCGAGACGACGGCGGGTTCCCCGGGGGAGCCCGTGTCCGCGGGCGCCTCGGACGAACGACGGGGGCAGGAGAGATGACCGAGCACGAGCAGGAAGAACCCTCGGTACGACGCACGGCGCACACCGAGAAACCGCACGGCGAAGCACGCGAAGATCACGCACGGCGAGAAGCGGAAGATCACGCGCAACAGGAATCAGCCGTTGAAGCAGCCCAGGAAGACGGAGAGCAAGTGAGTACGGGCACGACCATCGAAACGGCGGCCGGCGTTCCCGAGGCGGCCATCCCGGAGCTGGTGATCATCTCCGGGATGTCGGGCGCGGGCCGGTCCACCGCCGCCAAGTGTCTGGAGGACCTCGGCTGGTTCGTCGTCGACAACCTGCCGCCCGCGCTGATCCCCACCATGGTGGAGCTCGGCGCCCGCTCCCAGGGCAACGTGGCCCGGATCGCGGTCGTCGTCGATGTCCGCGGCCGCCGCTTCTTCGACAACCTCCGCGAGTCCCTCGCCGACCTGGAGGCCAAGCAGGTCACCCGGCGGATCGTCTTCCTGGAGTCCTCCGACGACGCCCTGGTGCGCCGTTTCGAGTCGGTGCGCCGCCCGCACCCCCTCCAGGGCGACGGCCGCATCGTCGACGGCATCGCCGCCGAGCGCGAGCTGCTGCGCGAGCTGCGCGGCGACGCCGACCTGGTGATCGACACCTCCAGCCTGAACGTGCACGAGCTGCGCGCCAAGATGGACGCCCAGTTCGCCGGCGAGGAGGAGCCCGAGCTGCGGGCCACCGTCATGTCCTTCGGCTTCAAGTACGGCCTGCCGGTCGACGCCGACCTGGTCGTGGACATGCGCTTCCTGCCCAACCCGCACTGGGTCCCGGAGCTGCGCCAGTACACCGGCCTCAACGAGGAGGTCTCGGCGTACGTCTTCAACCAGCCCGGCGCCAAGGAGTTCCTCGACCGGTACGCCGAGCTGCTGCGCCTCATCCAGACCGGCTACCGCCGCGAGGGCAAGCGGTACGTGACCATCGCGGTCGGCTGCACCGGCGGCAAGCACCGTTCCGTCGCCACGTCGGAGAAGCTCGCCGCCCGCCTGGTGGCCGAGGGAGTGGAGACGGTCGTCGTCCACCGGGACATGGGCCGCGAATGACCGGACGTTCTCTGCGGCTGAGCAGGCTGCGGCGGATCGGCCTCGAAAGCCGCGGCGGCCTGCCCGCCGAGAGCCGCGGCGGCAAACCGCGCCGCCGCGGCACACAGCCCAAGGTCGTCGCGCTCGGCGGCGGCATGGGCCTGTCCGCCTCGCTCACCGCACTGCGCCGCATCACCGGCGACCTCACCGCGGTCGTGACGGTCGCCGACGACGGCGGTTCCAGCGGACGCCTCCGTGACGAGCTGGGCGTCCTGCCGCCCGGCGACCTGCGCAAGGCGCTGGCCGCCCTGTGCGGCGACGACGACTGGGGCCAGACCTGGGCCCGCGTCATCCAGCACCGCTTCCAGTCCCAGGGCGAGCTGCACGAGCACGCGGTCGGCAATCTGCTGATCGTCGCTCTCTGGGAGCAGCTCGGCGACCACGTCCAGGCCCTCGACCTGGTCGGCAGACTCCTGGGCGCGCACGGCCGGGTGCTGCCCATGTCCGCCGTCCCGCTGGAACTCCAGGCCCTGGTCAAGGGCCACGACCCGGAGCACCCCGAGGGCATCGACACGGTCCGCGGCCAGGCGAACGTGGCACTCACACCCGGCGAGGTGCAGTCCGTGCACCTCGTGCCGAACGACCCGCCCGCCGTCCCCGAGGCCGTCGCGGCGGTCCTCGACGCGGACTGGGTGGTCCTCGGCCCCGGCTCCTGGTTCTCCTCGGTGATCCCCCATCTGCTCGTGCCCGAACTGCTCGACGCCCTCACCGAGACGAAGGCCCGCCGGGTCCTCCCACTGAACCTCGCCCCGCAGCCCGGAGAAACCGATGGCTTCTCCCCGCAGCGTCATTTGGAGGTTTTGGGACGACACGCCCCTAAACTCGCCCTGGACGTGGTGCTCGCCGACGAGGCCGCCGTGCCCGACCGCGATTTACTCACCGATGCCGCCCAGCGGCTCGGAGCCGCGGTCGAGCTGGCGCCCGTGGCCCGGACCGACGGGTCTCCGAGGCACGATCCGGAGCTGTTGGCCGCCGCGTACGACCGTATTTTTCGGATGCATGGAAGGATCGGCCCATGGCGATGACGGCAGCGGTGAAGGACGAGATTTCCCGGCTTCCCGTCACCCGGACCTGCTGCAGAAAGGCGGAGGTCTCCGCCATCCTGCGGTTCGCGGGCGGCCTTCACCTGGTGAGCGGCCGCATCGTGATCGAGGCGGAGCTGGACACCGCGATGGCGGCGCGACGGCTGAAGCGGGACATTCTGGAGATCTTCGGCCACAGTTCCGAACTGATCGTGATGGCTCCCGGCGGGCTGCGCCGCGGCTCCCGCTATGTCGTGCGGGTCGTCGCGGGCGGTGACCAGCTGGCCCGCCAGACCGGGCTCGTGGACGGCCGCGGACGCCCGATCAGGGGTCTGCCGCCGCAGGTGGTCTCGGGGGCCACCTGCGACGCCGAGGCGGCCTGGCGCGGTGCGTTCCTGGCCCACGGCTCGCTCACCGAGCCCGGCCGCTCCTCGTCGCTGGAGGTGACCTGCCCCGGGCCCGAGGCCGCGCTCGCACTGGTCGGCGCCGCCCGCCGCCTGTCGATCCCCGCCAAGGCCCGCGAGGTGCGCGGCGTGGACCGGGTCGTCGTACGCGACGGAGACGCCATCGGGGCGCTGCTGACCCGCCTCGGCGCGCACGAGTCGGTGCTGGCCTGGGAGGAGCGGCGGATGCGCCGCGAGGTCCGCGCCACCGCCAACCGGCTCGCCAACTTCGACGACGCCAACCTGCGGCGCTCGGCCCGCGCCGCCGTCGCCGCCGGAGCCCGCGTACAGCGCGCCCTGGAGATCCTCGGCGAGGAGGTTCCCGAGCACCTCGCGGCGGCCGGCCGGCTGCGCATCGAGCACAAGCAGGCCTCCCTGGAGGAGCTGGGCGCGCTCGCCGACCCGCCGCTGACCAAGGACGCCGTCGCGGGCCGTATCCGCCGGCTGCTCGCGATGGCCGACAAGCGGGCCCAGGACCTGGGCATTCCCAGTACGGAGTCCACCCTCACCGAGGAGATGGCCGACAACCTCGTGGGCTGATCCGCGGACACCTGGCGAATCGAACCGCTGATCGACCCGCGAATTCCAACACGCCGGTGCGCACGCCCATTTGGGGTAACCGCACCGGCGTTTTGCTTTCGTCGAGGCGCTCTTGACTTGACCATGAAGTGTCATGAGCCTGGCATCTGTTCGCTGCTGTGGCGGACGATTGCAAGGGGGGCTCATGAGACGAAGAGCGAGATCGATCCTCGCTGCCGGCGTGCTCCTGCTCGGCGGAGTGGCCATCGCGCCCGTGGCACAGGCGGAACCCGGTGCCACGCCCGACCCGGGCGCCGACGAGGTCAAGGTGTTCCGTGCCGACGTCACGAAGGAACAGGTACCCCTGCTCCTCGCGGCGGGCCAGGACGGGCACGAGCTGGGGGAGCAGGCACCGGAGAAGGGCACGGCCACGGTCGAGGTCTACCTCACCGGCAAACAGGCCGACCAGTTGGAGAAGAAGGGTGTCGACCTCACCGAGCACAAGCTCTCGACGAAGGCACGCGCGCGCGTGGCGGCCGCGGGGGACGGCGTCTACCGCCCGTACAGCGGCAAGGGCAACCTCAAGGAGGAGATCATCAGGACGGGGCAGCAGCACCCGTCCCTGACGAAGGTCGTCTCCATCGGCAAGACCCTCCAGGGGCAGGACATCCTGGCCCTCAAGCTCACCAAGGGCGCCAAGAAGACCAAGGACGGCGCCAAACCGTCCATGCTGTACCTGTCCAACCAGCACGCCCGTGAGTGGATCACGCCCGAGATGACCAGGCGCCTGATGCACCACTACCTGGACAGCTACGGCAAGGACCGGCGCATCACCAGGCTCGTGGACTCCACCGAGCTGTGGTTCGTCCTCTCCGCCAACCCCGACGGCTACGACTTCACGTTCGACGCCGACGGCGACCGCCAGTGGCGCAAGAACATGCGGGACGTCAACGGCGACGGTGCCGTGACGGTGGGCGACGGCGTCGACCTCAACCGCAACTTCGCCTACAAGTGGGGCTACGACGACGAGGGCTCGTCCCCGTACCCCACCAGCCAGACCTATCGCGGCGCGAGCCCCGGCTCCGAGCCCGAGACCAAGGCCCTGGACACCTTCCAGCGGCGCATCGACTTCGAGTACGGCATCAACTACCACTCCGCCGCCGAACTGATCCTCTACGGAGTCGGCTGGCAGGTGGCGACACCGTCCCCCGACGACGTGGCCTACAAGGCCCTGGCCGGTACGCCCGAGAACCCCGCGATCCCCGGCTACCGCCCGCAGGTCTCCTCCGAGCTGTACACGACGAACGGCGAGGCCGACGGCCACGCGTCCAACGTCAACGGCACGGCGATGTTCACCCCGGAGATGTCGACCTGCCAGACGGCCTCGAACGTCGATCCGAACGACGCCTGGAACGCGGCGGACTGCGAGTCGATCTTCACCTTCCCGGACGACGAGAAGCTGATCCAGCAGGAGTTCGCGAAGAACATCCCGTTCGCCCTCTCGGTCGCCGAGTCCGCCGCCCGGCCCGACCAGCCGAAATCCCCGGTCGGCGTCGACGCCCCCGACTTCAACCCGGCCGCCTTCACCACCTCGTACTCGCGCGGCGCCGACCAGGAGATCTCCGTGGTCGCCCGCAAGTCCGTACGCGACAAGGAGCTCAGGTACCGCGTCGACGGCGGCCGTACACAGGACCAGGCGCTCAAGCCCTGGAAGGGCGGCGAGACCTTCGGCGGCGAGGACAACCTCTTCTTCGACGAGTACCGCGCGCCCGTGCGGCACGGCGAACCGGGCGACGAGGTCGAGGTCTGGTTCACCGGCAAGACCCGAAGCGGAAAGCCCACCTCCAGTGAGCACTTCACGTACACGATCGCCGAACGGCCGCGCGCCGACACCCTGGTGATCGCCGAAGAGGGAGCCGCCGCGACACAGGCCCGGACGTACGTCGACGCCCTGAAGGCCAACGGCCGCAGGGCAGTCGTCTGGGACGTCGCCACGCAGGGCGTACCCGACGCGCTCGGCGTCCTCGGCCACTTCAGGACGGTCGTCCACTACACCGGCGCCGACCGCCCCGGCTCCGCCACCCAGCTCCAGCTGCGCGCCTTCCTCAACGAGGGCGGCAAGCTGATCGAGGCGGGCGAGCAGGCGGGCGGCACGGTGGCCCTGCCGCGTGCCACGACGAACGACTTCAGCCAGTACTACCTCGGCGCCTACTCCCGTACGACGACCCCGGGCACCACGGCCTTCAACGGCTCGGGCAAGCTCGCGGGCTTCGCGGGACCCCTCGGTGACGCACCCGGCAACCCGCTGAACGCGGCGGGGGCGTTCGGCGTCACCTCGGACACCCTGCCCGCCGACAAGTACCCGCAGTTCGCGAGCGCGGGAGCGGGCCAGTACCCCGGAACCGTCAACCCGTACGGCCCCTACGAAGGCACGGGCATGGCGGCCGTCACCCACTCCGACTACGCCTGGAACCGGCTCACCCGCACCATCGACCTCACCGGGGTGAGCGCGGCCGACGCGCCCGCCCTGCGCAGCCGGCTCCTCTGGGACACCGAGGGCGGCTACGACCACGCGGTGCTCGAAGCGCACACCGCAGGGGCCGACGACTGGACCACACTCCCGGAGAAGGGCGGCGCCACCGGCACCGCGGTGCCCGCCGAGTGCGAGGCCGGGTACCTCATCCAGGCGCACCCCGCCCTCAAGCGCTATCTGACCCAGGGCGCGGGCGGCTGCACGCCCACCGGCACGAGCGGCTCCTGGAACAGCTTCACCGGATCCTCCGACGGCTGGCAGCAGGTCGAGTTCGACCTCTCGGCCTACGCCGGAAAGACGGTGGAGGTGTCTCTCGGCTACATCAGCGACCCGGGCACGGGCGGACACGGAGTCCTCGCCGACAACGCCTCCGTGGTGATCGGCGGCACGGCCGGCGCGACCGAGGGCTTCGAGTCCTCGCTCGGCGCCTGGGGCGTCCCCGGGCCGCCCGCGGGCAGCCCCGCGGTCGTGAAGGACTGGGGTCTGTCCGGCGAACTCTTCAAGACGTACGGAGCGGTCACCACGCGCGACACCGTGCTGCTGGGCTTCGGTCTGGAGCACGTCACGGCGGCGGCCGACCGCAAGGCACTGCTCGGCAAGGCCCTGGCGGCCCTGCGCTGACACGGGCGACAGGGGCGTGCAGCCCGGGCGGTCCGTACCCTACTGTCGGGTACGGACCGCCCTGCCGTGTATGGGGCATCTCGATGTCACCACGGAGGCGTCAGGGAGGTAGGGTCGTAGGCGGTCGGGGACATCCCATACAACTCGCCGGCGTCCACAGCCGGCGCACCAACGAGGAGATCGGTTTCGTGACGATCCGCGTAGGCATCAACGGCTTTGGCCGCATCGGTCGTAACTACTTCCGCGCGCTGCTGGAGCAGGGTGCAGACATCGAGATCGTGGCTGTCAACGACCTGGGTGACACCGCGACCACCGCCCATCTTCTGAAGTACGACACCATTCTGGGCCGACTCAAGGCCGAGGTGTCGCACACCGCCGACACGATCACCGTCGACGGCAAGACGATCAAGGTTCTCTCCGAGCGCAACCCCGCCGACATCCCGTGGGGCGAGCTGGGCGTCGACATCGTCATCGAGTCGACCGGCATCTTCACCAAGAAGGCCGACGCCGAGAAGCACATCACCGGCGGCGCCAAGAAGGTCCTCATCTCGGCTCCGGCCAAGGAAGAGGACATCACGATCGTGATGGGCGTCAACCAGGACAAGTACGAGCCGGCGAACCACCACGTCATCTCGAACGCCTCCTGCACCACCAACTGCGTGGCGCCGATGGCCAAGGTTCTCGACGAGAACTTCGGCATCGTCAAGGGCCTGATGACCACGGTCCACGCGTACACGAACGACCAGCGGATCCTGGACTTCCCGCACTCGGACCTGCGCCGCGCCCGCGCCGCCGCCGAGAACATCATCCCGACCACCACCGGTGCCGCGAAGGCCACCGCCCTGGTCCTCCCGCAGCTCAAGGGCAAGCTCGACGGCATCGCGATGCGCGTCCCGGTCCCGACCGGCTCGGCCACCGACCTGGTCGTGACGCTGCAGCGCGAGGTCACCAAGGACGAGGTCAACGCCGCGTTCAAGAAGGCCGCCGACGACGGCGACCTCAAGGGCTACCTGACCTACACCGAGGACCCGATCGTCTCCTCGGACATCGTCGGCGACCCGGCCTCCTGCACCTTCGACTCCTCCCTGACCATGGTCCAGGAGGGCAACTCGGTGAAGATCCTCGGCTGGTACGACAACGAGTGGGGCTACTCCAACCGCCTCGTCGACCTCACGGTCTTCGTCGGCGAGCAGCTCTGAGTCCCAGAGCAGGCACCTCGATGTGAGCACAGGGCTCGGGCAGCGCACAGCCGCTGCACGAGCCCTGTGCTCACGTTTGGCTGGACCGGGCGATCAGCCAGCCAGGACAACAGAGCTCTCCTAGGAGTCCCCTTATGAAGACGATCGACGAACTTCTCGCCGAAGGCGTGGACGGCAAGCGGGTCTTCGTCCGTGCCGACCTGAACGTGCCGCTGGCCGAGGGCCGCATCACCGACGACGGCCGCATCCGCGCCGTCCTGCCGACCGTCAAGGCCCTCGCGGAAGCGGGCGCCAAGGTGGTCGTCGCCTCGCACCTGGGCCGCCCCAAGGGCGCCCCGGACCCCGCGTTCTCGCTGCTGGCCGCCGCCGAGCGGCTCGGTGAACTCCTCGGCGCGCCCGTCGCGTTCGCCCAGGACACCGTCGGCCCCGCCGCCCACGACGCCGTGAACGGCCTGCAGCCCGGCCAGGTCGCGGTCATCGAGAACCTGCGCTTCAACGCCGGTGAGACGTCCAAGGACGACACCGAACGCGGCGAGTTCGCGGACCAGCTCTCGGCTTTGGCCGATGTCTACGTAGGCGACGGTTTCGGTGCCGTGCACCGCAAGCACGCCTCGGTCTTCGACCTCCCGGCGCGGCTGCCGCACTACGCGGGCCACCTCATCGCCACCGAGGTCGGCGTCCTGAAGAAGCTCACCGCGGAGGTCCGGCGTCCCTACGTGGTCGCGCTCGGCGGTTCCAAGGTCTCCGACAAGCTCGCCGTCATCGACCAGCTCCTCGGCAAGGCCGACCGGCTGCTCATCGGCGGCGGCATGATGTTCACCTTCCTCAAGGCCAAGGGGTACGAGGTCGGCGCCTCCCTCCTCCAGGAGGACCAGCTCCCGGCCGTCCAGGAGTACATCGAGCGCGCCGAGAAGAACGGCGTCGAGCTGGTCCTGCCGGTCGACGTGCTGGTCGCCGCAGAGTTCCCGGACCTGAAGACGAAGGCCCCGGCCAACCCCACCACCGTCGCCGTGGACGCCGTCCCGGCCGACCGGATGGGCCTCGACATCGGCCCCGAGACCCGCAAGCTGTACGCATCCAAGCTCGCCGACGCGGCCACCGTCTTCTGGAACGGTCCGATGGGCGTCTTCGAGCACCCCGACTACGCCGAGGGCACCAAGACGGTCGCCCAGGCTCTCCTCGACTCCCCGGCCTTCACGGTCGTCGGCGGTGGCGACTCCGCCGCGGCCGTCCGCATCCTGGGCTTCGACGAGACGGCATTCGGCCACATCTCGACCGGCGGCGGCGCCTCCCTCGAATACCTCGAGGGCAAGACGCTCCCCGGCCTTGCCGCACTGGAGGACTGACCCCGCATGACGACTCGTACGCCCCTGATGGCGGGCAACTGGAAGATGAACCTCAACCACCTTGAGGCCATCGCACACGTCCAGAAGCTCGCCTTCGCCCTGGCCGACAAGGACTACGAGGCCTGCGAGGTCGCCGTCCTGCCGCCCTTCACCGACCTGCGGTCCGTGCAGACCCTGATCGACGGTGACAAGCTCAAGATCAAGTACGGCGCCCAGGACCTCTCGGCACACGACTCCGGTGCCTACACCGGCGAGATCTCCGGACTGATGCTGGCCAAGTTCAAGTGCACGTACGTGGCGGTCGGCCACTCCGAGCGCCGGCAGTACCACAACGAGACCGACGACGTCGTCAACGCCAAGGTCAAGGCCGCGTTCAAGCACGGCCTCACCCCGATCCTGTGCGTCGGCGAGGAGCTGGCGGTCCGTGAGGAGGGCGGCCACGTCGCCCACACGCTCGCGCAGGTCGACGGCGCCCTCAAGGACGTACCGGCCGAGCAGGCAGAGTCCATCGTGATCGCGTACGAGCCGGTCTGGGCGATCGGGACCGGCAAGGTCTGCGGCTCCGACGACGCCCAGGAGGTCTGCGGGGCGATCCGCGGCCGCCTCGCCGAGCTGTACTCCCAGGAACTGGCCGACCAGGTCCGTATCCAGTACGGCGGTTCGGTCAAGGCCGGGAACGTCGCGGAGATCATGGCGAAGCCCGACATCGACGGCGCTCTCGTCGGCGGTGCCTCCCTCGACGCCGAGGAGTTCGTCAAGATCGTCCGGTTCCGCGACCAGTGAGGACCCGGTTCCGCCACCAGTGAGTATGCGGTAGCGGCGTTACGTCGTACCCTTGCGGGGGCCGGGCGGCTTCGTACCTGAAGCACCGGCCCCCGTCGTCCGTCTAAGTCCGAGGAAGTTGGTCCAGCCGTGGTTATGGGGTTCTCGATCGCCCTGATCGTCTTCAGCCTGTTGCTGATGCTGCTGGTGCTGATGCACAAGGGGAAGGGCGGCGGCCTCTCCGACATGTTCGGTGGCGGCATGCAGTCGTCCGTCGGAGGCTCCTCGGTCGCCGAGCGCAACCTCGACCGCATCACCGTGGTGGTCGGTCTGCTGTGGTTCGCGAGCATTGTCGTGCTGGGCATCCTGATGAAGGTCAACAACTGACCACCGGCCGCCACCCGCACCACAGCACAACCGCACATTACGCAAGCACTTTCCGCACGTAAGGCCCCATGTCCGGTACGCGCCCGCAGGCGCGGCCTATCATGGGGCTTGCGTCTGTGGGCGGGGTGTAACTCCAATCACTGGACGCGCGTTGGGCCGTACGTAGACTGAGGCGCTCGCAGCGAAGCGTCACGCCGACTCGCTTCGCGGCACCATCACGCAGGGAGTTACGACCGTGGCAAGTGGCAACGCGATCCGAGGAAGCCGGGTCGGGGCGGGGCCGATGGGCGAGGCCGAGCGCGGCGAGTCCGCGCCGCGGCTGCGCATCTCCTTCTGGTGCTCCAACGAGCACGAGACGCAGCCCAGCTTCGCCAGTGACGCGCAGGTCCCCGACACCTGGGACTGCCCGCGCTGCGGCTTTCCCGCCGGACAGGACCGGGACAACCCGCCGGACCCGCCGCGCACCGAACCGTACAAAACGCACCTCGCGTACGTACGGGAGCGGCGCAGTGACGCGGACGGCGAGGCGATCCTCGCCGAGGCGCTCGCCAAACTGCGGGGCGAAATCTAGGAGTTGAGATCCGGCCGGACACCGAGAAGTGTCCGGCCGGACTTGTTTTGGCGAGCCGGGCCGGACGTATTTCCCGTACGCCTCTTTCTTGTCCGGCTCGGACGCAATGCTCCGTACGCTCCGGACGCACACCACAAGGCCGATTGTCAGTGGTGGCTGTTCCGACCGCGCTGCTTTCGCACGTCCTGATCAATTAGGTTGGGACCGGTAGTGGGGCAGGCAGGTAGCAGCGCAGGCAGGAAAGAGGCGGAAGCCCGAGATGAACGCAGACAGCCGTATCAGGCTCAACCAGACGCCCGAGTGGACCGCTCTGGCCAAGCACCGGGAGGAACTCGGCGAGGCGGGGTTGCGCGAGCTGTTCGCCGGGGACCTCGGACGCGGCGCCGGATACACGCTTCAGGTCGGCGAGCTGCACGTCGACTACTCCAAGCACCTGGTCACCGACGAGACGCTGCGGCTGCTGCGCGAGCTGGCCGCCGCCACGGACGTGTTCGGGCTGCGGGACGCCATGTTCCGGGGCGAGCGGATCAACACCACCGAGGACCGCGCGGTCCTGCACACCGCGCTGCGCGCCCCGCGCGACGCCGTAATCGAGGTCGGCGGCGAGAACGTCGTGCCGGCCGTGCATGCCGTGCTCGACAAGATGGCCGGCTTCGCCGAGCGGGTTCGCTCCGGCGCGTGGGCAGGGCACACCGGCAAGCGCATCAGGAACGTGGTCAACGTCGGCATCGGCGGTTCCGACCTCGGCCCGGCGATGGCGTACGAGGTGCTGCGGTCCTTCACCGACCGCGAGCTGACGGTCCGCTTCGTGTCGAACGTGGACGGGGCCGACCTGCACGAGGCCGTCCGGGACCTGGACCCCGCCGAGACACTGTTCATCATCGCCTCGAAGACCTTCACCACCATCGAGACGATCACCAACGCGACCTCGGCCCGCGACTGGCTGCTGACCGGGCTGAAGGCCGGCCCGGAGGCCGTCGCCAAGCACTTCGTGGCGCTGTCGACGAACGCCGGGAAGGTCGCGGACTTCGGGATCGACACGGCCAACATGTTCGAGTTCTGGGACTGGGTCGGCGGGCGCTACTCGTACGACTCGGCGATCGGCCTGTCGCTGATGATCGCGATCGGCCCGGACCGCTTCCGGGAGATGCTGGACGGGTTCCATCTCGTCGACGAGCACTTCAGGACCGCACCCGCCGAGTCCAACGTGCCGCTGCTCCTTGGCCTGCTGGGCGTCTGGTACGGCAACTTCCATGACGCGCAGGCGCACGCGGTGCTGCCGTACTCGCACTACCTGAGCAAGTTCACCGCGTACCTGCAGCAGTTGGACATGGAGTCCAACGGCAAGTACGTCGGCCGCGACGGCGTTCCCGTGGAGTGGGAGACCGGGCCTGTCGTGTGGGGCACGCCGGGCACCAACGGGCAGCACGCGTACTACCAGCTCATCCACCAGGGCACGAAGCTGATCCCGGCGGACTTCATCGGTTTCGCCGAGCCGGTCGCCGAGCTCAGCGACGGGCTCAAGGCGCAGCACGATCTGCTGATGGCCAACTTCTTCGCGCAGACGCAGGCGCTGGCCTTCGGCAAGACGCCGGACGAGGTGCGGGCGGAGGGCGTGCCCGAGGAACTGGTGCCGCACAAGACGTTCAAGGGCAACCACCCGACGACCACGATCCTCGCGCGCGAGCTCACCCCGTCGGTGCTCGGTCAGCTCGTCGCCCTCTACGAGCACAAGGTGTTCGTGCAGGGCGCGATCTGGAACATCGACTCCTTCGACCAGTGGGGCGTCGAGCTCGGCAAGGTGCTCGCCAAGCGCGTCGAGCCCGCGCTGACCGAGGGTGCGGAGGTGCCGGGCCTCGACGAGTCGACGAAGGCGCTGGTGACCAAGTACCGGGAGCTGCGCGGCCGCCGGTAGCCGTACGGCTCCTTGACGGAAATGCCGGGTCCCGCAGTTTCGCGGGACCCGGCATCAACTGCCTTCGGAGCAGGGCTCGTTACGGCGAAGCCGGTGGATACAGGGAGCGCGGCAGCTGGGAGGCCGCCGCCGCGTCCAGCAGCCACAGGGTGCGCGACCGGCCGTGCGCACCGGCGGCCGGGGCCTGGATCTCGCCCGCGCCCGACAGGGCGATGGCCGCGGCCTGTGCCTTGTCCTCGCCCGCCGCGAGCAGCCACACCTCACGGGCCGCCCGGATCGCGGGCAGGGTCAGGGTGACCCTGGTCGGCGGCGGCTTCGGCGCGCCGTGCACACCCACCACCGTCCGCTCCGTCTCGCGGACCGCCGGCAGCTCCGGGAAGAGCGACGCCACGTGGGTGTCGGGGCCGACGCCCAGCATCAGCACGTCGAAGGACGGGACCGGGCCATGGTTCTCCGGACCGGCCGCCTCGGCGAGTTCGGCCGCGTAGGCCGCCGCCGCCGCGTCAGCGTCCTTGCCGTACGGGCCGTCCGACGCGGGCATGGCGTGCACGCGCTTCGGGTCCAGCGGCACCGAGTCGAGGAGCGCCTCGCGGGCCTGGGTGACATTGCGCTCCGGGTCGCCCTCGGGCAGGAACCGCTCGTCGCCCCACCACAGGTCGAGGTGGGCCCAGTCGACGGCGTCCCGGGCGGGCGCGGCCGCGAGCGCGGCGAGCAGGCCGTTGCCGTTGCGGCCACCGGTCAGGACGACCGAGGCGTAACCGCGCGAGGCCTGCGCGTCCACGATCTTCGTGATCAGCCGGGCCGCGGCGGCCTGCGCCATCAGCTCCTTGTCGTGGTGGACGACCAGCTGGGGAGTGCTCACTGGGGGTCTGCCTTCTTGACCGGGGGCATCTGCGCCGGAGTGGGCCGGCCGGTGTCGCCGTCGCCCGACGCGGCGGAGCCCGTCGGGGCGTCCGGCACCGTCCGGACCGGAAGGGGTGCCATGACCCGAGGGGGCGTCTCGGCCCGCTGTGACGCGGACTGCGACCCGCCAAGACGGTCCACGCCGAACCGCAGGGCGGACGCGTACGTGTCGTCCGGATCGAGCCTGCGCAGCTCCTCCGCGAGCAGCTCGGACGTCTCGCGGCGTTTGAGCGCCACCGCGCGGTCCGGCTGGCCCGGCAGGGCCAGCGTGGCCATCGCGCCGTCCGACCGGTGCAGCGTGATGGGGCCGCCGGTCGTCTCCATCCGTACCTGGGTCAGGCCGGGACCGGCGGAGATCGCGCGCCGGACGTGCACATGGAGCCGGTCGGCGAGCCACATGGCGAGCAGCTCGACGCTCGGGTTGAACTCCTCGCCCGCCACTTCGGCGGAGATGACCTCGCAGCTGATCTGGTCGAGGGCGGCGGCCAGCATCGAGCGCCACGGGGTGATCCGCGCCCAGGCCAGGTCGGTGTCGCCCGGCTCGTAGCTCTCGACGCGGGCCCGCAGTTCGTCGACGGGCTTCTCCGCCGCGAAGCTGTCGGTGACACGCCGCTGGCCCAGCGCGCCCAGCGGGTCGTTGGCCGGGTCGCGCGGAGCGTCCACCGACCACCAGACCACCACCGGCGCGTCCGGCAGCAGCAGCGGCAGGACGACCGACTGGGCGTGGTTGACGACCTCGCCGTAGAGCCGCAGGATGACCGTCTCGCCGGTGCCCGCGTCCACACCCACCCGTACCTCGGCGTCGAGGCGCGACTGCGTGCGGTCGCGGGGTGAGCGGGAGACGCGCTTGACGACCACGAGGGTGCGCGAAGGGTGCTCGCGGGACGCCTCGTTGGCCGCCTTCAGCGCGTCGTAGGCGTTCTCCTCGTCGGTGACGATGACGAGGGTGAGGACCATGCCGACGGCGGGTGTGCCGATGGCCCGGCGGCCCTGCACGAGCGCCTTGTTGATCTTGCTGGCCGTGGTGTCCGTGAGGTCTATCTTCATGGGCGACGCCAGCTCCGTCCGTCTCGCTTGAGCATTTCGTCCGCCTCGACGGGCCCCCACGTTCCGGACGGGTACTGCGCGGGCTTGCCGTGCCTGTCCCAGTACTCCTCGATCGGGTCGAGGATCTCCCAGGACAGCTCGACCTCCTCGGTGCGCGGGAAGAGGTTCGAGTCGCCGAGCAGCACGTCGAGGATCAGCCGCTCGTACGCCTCGGGGCTGGACTCGGTGAACGACTCGCCGTACGCGAAGTCCATCGAGACGTCCCGGATCTCCATGGAGGTGCCGGGCACCTTGGAGCCGAAGCGGACCGTGATGCCCTCGTCGGGCTGGACGCGGATGACGATCGCGTTCTGGCCCAGCTCCTCCGTCGCCGTGTGGTCGAAGGGGGAGTGCGGGGCGCGCTGGAAGACCACGGCGATCTCGGTGACGCGGCGGCCCAGGCGCTTGCCCGTACGGAGATAGAAGGGGACGCCCGCCCAGCGGCGGTTGTCCACCTCCAGCTTGATAGCCGCGTACGTGTCGGTCTTCGACTTGGGGTCGATGCCGTCTTCCTGGAGGTAGCCGACGGCCCGCTCGCCGCCCTGCCAGCCTTCCGCGTACTGCCCGCGGACCGTGCTGCTGCCCAGGTCCTTCGGCAGCTTCACCGCGCCGAGCACCTTGGTCTTCTCGGCGGCGAGCGCGTCCGCGTCGAAGGAGGCGGGCTCCTCCATGGCCGTGAGGGCCATCAGCTGGAGCAGGTGGTTCTGGATGACGTCGCGGGCGGCGCCGATGCCGTCGTAGTAGCCGGCGCGGCCGCCGATGCCGATGTCCTCGGCCATCGTGATCTGCACGTGGTCCACGAACGACCGGTTCCAGATCGGCTCGAACATCTGGTTGGCGAAGCGCAGCGCCAGGATGTTCTGGACCGTCTCCTTGCCCAGGTAGTGGTCGATACGGAAGACCTGGTCCGGGTTGAAGACCTCCTCGACCGTCGCGTTGAGCTCCTCGGCCGACTTGAGGTCGTGGCCGAACGGCTTCTCGATGACCGCGCGCCGCCAGGAACCGCTCGACTGGTCGGCCAGGCCGTGCTTCTTCAGCTGCTGGATGACCACCGGGAAGGCGGACGGCGGTACGGAGAGGTAGAAGGCGAAGTTGCCGCCCGTGCCCTGTGCCTTGTCCAGCTCGCCGATCGTCTCGCGCAGCCGCTCGAACGCGTCGTCGTCGTCGAAGGTGCCCTGGACGAAGCGCATCCCCTGGATGAGCTGCTGCCAGACCTCCTCGCGGAAGGGCGTACGGGCGTGCTCCTTGACGGCGTCGTGGACCTCCTGGGCGAAGTCCTCGTTCGCCCACTCGCGGCGGGCGAAGCCCACGAGCGAGAAGCCCGGTGGCAGCAGACCGCGGTTGGCGAGGTCGTAAACAGCAGGCATCAGCTTTTTACGGGACAAATCGCCCGTGACCCCGAAGATGACGAGGCCCGACGGCCCCGCGATACGCGGGAGCCGTCGGTCCGCCGGGTCACGCAGCGGATTGCTGCTTGACAAGATTTCAGCCCTCCGAAGGGGCGAGGCGCTTGAGCTCCGCCTCGGTCGACTTGAGCAGGTCGTTCCAGGACGACGCGAACTTCTCGACGCCCTCGTCCTCCAGGAGCTGGACGACGTCGTTGTACGCGATGCCGAGCTTCTCGACGGCGTCGAGCTCGGCGCGGGCCTGCTCGTAGGTGCCGGCGATGGTGTTGCCGGTGATCTGTCCGTGGTCCTCGGCGGCCTGGAGGGTCGCCTCGGGCATGGTGTTCACCGTGTTCGGCGCGACCAGGTCGTCGACGTACAGGGTGTCCTTGTAGGCCGGGTCCTTGACGCCGGTGGAGGCCCACAGCGGACGCTGCTTGTTGGCCTGCGCCCGGTCCAGGGCGGCCCAGCGGTCGGAGGAGAAGACCTCCTCGTACGCCTGGTAGGCGAGCCGGGCGTTGGCCAGACCGGCCTTGCCGCGGGCGGCCTTGGCCTCGTCGGTGCCCAGCGCGTCGATCCGCTTGTCGATCTCGGTGTCCACGCGGGACACGAAGAAGGAGGCCACCGAGTGGATGGTGGAGAGGTCGATACCGGCGGCCTTGGCCTTCTCGAGACCGGCCAGGTACGCGTCCATCACCTCGCGGTAGCGCTCCAACGAGAAGATCAGCGTGACGTTGACGCTGATGCCCCGGCCGATCGTCTCGGTGATCGCGGGCAGGCCCGCCTTGGTCGCCGGGATCTTGATGAGCGTGTTGGGACGGTCCACCAGCCAGGCCAGCTGCTTGGCCTCGGCGACGGTCGCCTTGGTGTTGTGCGCCAGGCGCGGGTCGACCTCGATGGACACCCGGCCGTCCTGGCCCTGGGTGGCGTCGAAGACCGGCCGCAGGATGTCGGCGGCGTCACGGACGTCCGCCGTCGTGATCATGCGGACGGCCTCTTCGACGGTGACCTTGCGGGCGGCGAGGTCGGTGAGCTGCTGCTCGTAGCCGTCGCCGCCGCTGATGGCCTTCTGGAAGATGGAGGGGTTGGTGGTGACGCCCACGACGTGCTGCTGGTCGATCAGTTCGGCGAGGTTGCCGGACGTGATCCGCTTGCGCGACAGGTCGTCCAGCCAGATCGCGACGCCTTCCTCGGAGAGGCGCTTGAGTGCGTCTGTCATGGAAAATGCATCTCCTACGTGTCGTATGTCAGCGTCAGCGCTGGGCTGCGGCGATCGATTCCCGGGCGGCGGAGGCGACGTTCTCGGCAGTGAAGCCGAACTCCTGGAAGAGCACCTTGCCGTCGGCCGAAGCGCCGAAGTGCTCCAGGGAAACGATGCGGCCCGCGTCCCCGACGTACCGGTGCCAGGTCAGACCGATGCCGGCCTCGACCGCGACACGCGCCTTGACGAACGGCGGCAGCACCGAGTCCCGGTACCCCTGGTCCTGCTCCTCGAACCACTCCACGGACGGCATGGAGACCACCCGCGTCGGCGTGCCCGCGGCCTGGAGCTGCTCGCGCGCCTCCACGGCCACGTGCACCTCGGAACCGGTCGCGATGAGGACGACCTCGGGCGTGCCGCCCTCGGCCTCGAAGAGCACGTAACCGCCCTTGGCGGCGTCCTCGTTGAGCTCGTACGTCGGCACGCCCTGCCGGGTGAGCGCCAGGCCGTGCGGGGCGCCCTTGCCGAACACCTTGGTGTAGCGGCGCAGGATCTCGCGCCAGGCGATCGTCGTCTCGTTGGCGTCCGCGGGACGGACGACGTTGAGACCGGGGATGGCGCGCAGCGAGGCGAGGTGCTCGACGGGCTGGTGCGTGGGGCCGTCCTCGCCCAGACCGATCGAGTCGTGCGTCCAGACATAGGTGACCGGCAGGTGCATCAGCGCCGACAGCCGGACCGCGTTGCGCATGTAGTCGGAGAACACCAGGAAGGTGCCGCCGTAGATACGGGTGTTGCCGTGCAGCGCGATGCCGTTCATCTCCGCGGCCATCGAGTGCTCACGGATACCGAAGTGCAGGGTGCGCCCGTAGGGGTTCGCCTCCGGCAGCGGGTTGTCGGCCGGCAGGAACGACGACGTCTTGTCGATCGTGGTGTTGTTCGACCCGGCGAGGTCGGCCGAGCCGCCCCACAGCTCCGGGATGACCGCACCCAGCGCCTGGAGGACCTTGCCGGACGCGGCCCGGGTGGCCACTCCCTTGCCCGCCTCGAAGACGGGGAGCTTCTCCTCCCAGCCGGCCGGCAGCTCGCCGGCGGCGATGCGGTCGAACTCGGCCGCCCGCTCCGGCTGCCCGTTGCGCCACTCCTGGAACGACTTCTCCCACTCGGCCTTGGCCTGACGGCCGCGCTCACCCAGCCCGCGGGTGTGCGCGAGGACCTCGTCGGCGACCTCGAAGGACTGCTCCGGGTCGAAACCGAGGACCCGCTTGGTGGCGGCGACCTCGTCCGCGCCGAGCGCCGAGCCGTGCGCGGCCTCGGTGTTCTGCGCGTTCGGCGCCGGCCAGGCGATGATCGAGCGCATCGCGATGAACGACGGCCTGTCCGTCACGGCCTTGGCGGCCTCGATCGCCGCGTACAGGGCGGCCGGGTCCAGGTCGCCGTCCGCCTTGGGGGCCACCCGCTGCACATGCCAGCCGTACGCCTCGTACCGCTTCACCGTGTCTTCGGAGACGGCGGTCTCGGTGTCGCCCTCGATCGAGATGTGGTTGTCGTCCCACAGCAGGACCAGGTTGCCCAGCTTCTGGTGCCCGGCCATGGAGGACGCCTCGGCGGAGATGCCCTCCTGGAGGCAGCCGTCACCGGCGATCGCGAAGATGTGGTGGTCGAACGGGGAGGTGCCGGGGGCGGCCTCCGGGTCGAACAGGCCGCGCTCGTAGCGGGCGGCCATCGCCATGCCCACCGCGTTGGCCACGCCCTGGCCCAGCGGTCCTGTCGTCGTCTCGACGCCCGTAGTGTGGCCGTACTCGGGGTGACCGGGGGTCTTCGAACCCCACGTCCTGAAGGCCTTCAGGTCGTCCAGCCGCAGGCCGAAGCCGGCCAGGTACAGCTGGGTGTAGAGGGTCAGGGACGAGTGGCCCGCGGACAGCACGAACCGGTCGCGGCCGGTCCAGTCCGGGTCCGCCGGGTCGTGCCGCATCACCTTCTGGAAGAGGGTGTACGCGGCGGGGGCCAGGCTCATCGCCGTACCCGGATGGCCGTTGCCGACCTTCTGTACGGCATCGGCGGCCAGGATGCGGGCGGTGTCGACAGCCCGCTGGTCCAGTTCGGTCCACTCGAGGTCTGTTGTGGTCGGCTTGGTGCTCACCCTGGGTCAGGGCTCCTCTCCACATGGTCAACATGTCGAATGCCGGTGCACGTGGCGCCCACCGGCCGCTGTCGAGCCTACCCCCGTGGGAACGCGCAGTTTTTCGAGTCATTCCAGACTGCCGGGACTCTCCCCGTTCCGCCTCCCGACCGGCGCGTTCCGCATTCGGCAGATGAATACGGAGCCGCTCATCCGACTACTCAATGCCCTGCCGTTCCGTCCTTCGCGGGGGCCTTTCAACACGACCCGACCCCCGCGAAGGCCGGGGTCTGGGCAACGTCTACAGTGGCGTGGTACGCGCGAGCCTTTACCGGGTGTTCACACTCGGGGCTTGCTGGGATGTCTCTGTCAGGGGTGTGCGTGACGGCCGTTGAATCCCGTCCTGCGGGAGTGCTCACGGGGAGCCGGGGTACGAAGCGGGGCACGAACCACCGGCCGTTCAGGGCCCGGGTCATGGCGTTCGTCGCTCTCACCAAGCCGCGAATCATCGAACTGCTGCTCATCACCACGGTTCCGGTGATGTTCCTGGCGCAGCAGGGTGTGCCGGATCTGAAGCTGGTGCTCCTGACCTGCCTCGGGGGTTTCCTCTCCGCGGGCGGCGCCAACGCCCTGAACATGTACATCGACCGTGACATCGACGCGCTGATGGACCGTACGTCGCAGCGTCCGCTGGTCACCGGCATGGTCAGCCCACGGGAGTGCCTCGCCTTCGGCATCACGCTCGCCGTGGTCTCCACCCTGCTGTTCGGCCTGACCGTCAACTGGCTGTCCGCCTGGCTGTCGCTGGGAGCGCTGCTCTTCTACGTCATCGTCTACACGATGATCCTCAAGCGGCGTACCTCGCAGAACATCGTGTGGGGCGGCATCGCCGGCTGTCTACCGGTCCTCATCGGATGGTCCTCGGTCACCAACTCCATGTCGTGGGCCCCGATCATCCTCTTCATGGTCATGTTCTTCTGGACGCCGCCGCACTACTGGCCGCTCTCCATGAAGGTGAGGGAGGACTACGCGCGCGTGGGCGTGCCGATGCTTCCCGTCATCGCCTCCAACCGGGTCGTCGCGCGGCAGATCGTCCTCTACAGCTGGGCGATGGTCGCTGTCTCCCTGCTGCTGACCCCGCTCGGTTACACCGGCTGGTTCTACACGGTGGTCGCCCTGGTGAGCGGTGGCTTCTGGCTCTGGGAGGCGCACGGCCTGCAGAACCGGGCGAAGGACGGCGCCGTGGGCGCCAAGCTGAAGGAGATGCGGCTCTTCCACTGGTCGATCACCTACGTCTCGCTGCTGTTCGTGGCAGTGGCGGTGGACCCCTTCTTGCGCTGACCTTCGCTGACGCCTGAGGGGGCGGTCGGGGTGCGTCGTCGGCTGCGGGTGCGTTGTGGCTGGTCGCGCAGTTCCCCGCGCCCCTTACGGGGCGGGGTGCGTGGGCAAGGCCACTCGGGGCGGGCGTCGTCAGGTGATCTACCCGTCGGTAGCATCTGGGCATGGCAGATACCCAGCAGGTTGACGAGGGCGCCAAGCAGGACGCCAAGGTCGAGCGCCGTGTGGCGAAGCTCGCGAAGCAGATCTCCGCCTTCGCCCAGGCCCACGGCGGCGCCGAGGGGCAGATCGCGTACCTCGGACAGAAGGGCGCCCGGATCGTCCTCGTCGCCGAGGACGGCACCTGGGGCGACCTCGTGGCCCCGACCCACACGATCGCCGAACAGGCGGTGACGAAGTCCGGCATCACCGTCCACGAGGACTTCGACGGCGAATTCGCAGCCAAGGTCAAGACCGGCCCGTACGAGTGGCAGCGCATGGCAGGCATCCAACTGGGCGGCCCCAGCAACAGCTGAACCAGCCTCAGCTGCCGGGCCCCTTTAGGGGCGCGGGGAACTGCGCGACCAGCCCAAACGGACCCGCAGCTTCATAACAACCTGCACCACCCCGCCCCAACACCCGAGACCCACCTCACCCGTTAAGCCCTGTAAATGGCAGGGCCCACCCGTGGGGGAGTCCGGATGATCGAAACGCCGTCACTGGTGGACCAGTACTGTCACGGCGTGCTGCGGACGGAGCTGGGCCTCGGCACCTTCGAGGCCCACCTGGCCCGTGGGGAGGGCCCGCCCGCCGCCGGCACCACCTTCTTCGACACCCAGACCGGTTTCGCCGTACGCCGCTGGTGTCCGCCGCTCCTCGGTCTGGAGCCGCACTGCCCGCCCGCCCGCTATCTCGCGCGACGCCGCGAACTCGGTGTCCTGGAGTCGGGGCGCAGGCTGCTGCGGGGGACCGGGATCACGACCTATCTGGTCGACACGGGCCTGCCGGGCGACCTGACAGGGCCCGGCGAGATGGCCTCCTCCGGCGCCGCCGACGCCCACGAGATCGTCCGCCTGGAGCTGCTCGCCGAACAGGTCGCCGACACCTCCGGAACCGTCGAGTCGTTTCTCGCCAACCTCGCAGAGTCGGTGCACGGGGCGGCCGCGAACGCCGTGGCCTTCACCTCGATGGCGGGCATCCGGCACGGTCTGGCACTCGCACCGGAGCCGCCGGGACCGGGCGAGGTGCGGGGTGCGGCGGGGCGCTGGCTGGCGAGCCGCCGGGTGGGCGGGACGCTGAGCGATCCGGTCGTGCTCAGACACCTGCTGTGGATCGCGGTCGCCTCCGGCCTGCCGCTCCAGCTGCACGCCGGACTGGGCGAGCCCGGCCTGCGCATCGACCGCACCGACCCCGTCCTGCTCACCGACTTCGCCCGGGCCACGGCCGGCCTCGGCACCGACCTCGTACTGCTGCACGGCTACCCGTACCACCGGCACGCGGCGCATCTCGCCGGGGTCTTCCCGCATGTGTACGCCGACCTGGGCGCCGCCCTCGTCCGCACCGGCGCCCGCGCCTCCGCCGTACTCTCCGAGATCCTGGAACTCGCCCCCTTCGGCAAGCTCCTCTTCTCCAGCGGGGCACAGGGTCTGCCCGAACTCCATGTGGTCGGAGCACGTCTCTTCCGCGACGCGCTCGCCCGGGTGCTCGGCACCTGGGTGGCCGAGGGCGCCTGGTCGCTGGTCGACGCGCAGCGGGTGGCGGGGCTGATCGCGGCGGGGAACGCGCGACGGGTTTACGGGGTGGGGTGACGACTCAGGCGCGGGTGAGCGCCGACTCCGTCGACTGGCCCGGCAGGTCCGGCGTGGCGTCCGGTCGTTCCCGCATTGCCAGCAGGACGCGGAGGGTCGCGATCCACACCAGGCAGGAGCCGAACATGTGGAGGCCGACCAGGACCTCCGGGAGGTCGGTGAAGTACTGGACGTAGCCGATGACGCCCTGGCCGAGGAGCACCAGGAAGAGGTCGCGGGTGCGGTGCAGCGGGGCCTTGGGGGCGTCGACGGCCTTCAGGACGAACCAGAGGGCGAAGGCCAGCGTCACCACGATCCAGGCCAGCACGGCATGCAGCTTGGTGACGTTCTCCCAGTTCAGCGGGATGCGCTCGACCTCGCTCGAGTCACCGGCGTGCGGGCCCGCGCCGGTGACGACCGTGCCCACCGCGATCAGCAGGAGGGTGACCGAGACCAGGAACCACACGAGCTGTTGCACCGACTTGCCGACCAGTGGACGCGGCTCCCCGTCGCCCTCGCGGGTGCGCTGCCACATCACCGTGGCGACGGCGATCAGGGCGGTGGAGAGGAGGAAGTGGGCGGCGACCGTATACGGGTTGAGGCCCACCAGGACGACGATGCCCCCGAGGACCGCGTTGCTCATGACGATCCAGAACTGGGCCCAGCCGAGCCGCGTGACGCTGCGCCGCCGCGGCTTCTCCGAACGGGCGGCGATGATCGCCCAGCCGACCGCGGCGGACAGGACGTACGTCAGCATGCGGTTGCCGAACTCGATGACTCCGTGCACACCCATCGCGCTCGTGGTGGTGAGCGAGTCGTCGGTGCACTTGGGCCAGGTCGGGCAGCCGAGGCCCGAGCCGGTCAGCCGGACGGCACCACCGGTGACCACGATCAGCACCGCCATGACGAGGGCGGCGAGGGCGGCGCGCCGGACCGTCCGCGGTGACGGGGTCCAGCGTTCGGCGATGAAGGCCAGCGGGTTGCGCACGGCTTGAGCGGCGTCCGCTCGGGTCACGTTCGGCACGGGTTCCATCGTAGGGGGCCGCTTGTGCACGCTTTCACGAGGGTCCCGGCACGATGCTTCCGCTCACTCCCAGCGGAAGAACTTCCCGGCGGCTGCCAGGCCCACGACCGCCCATACGGCGAGGATTCCGAGGTTGCCCCACGGCATCCCGGCCCCGTGCTGGAGCACGTCCCGCAGGCCGTCCGAGAGCGCTGAGATGGGCAGCAGGCCCAGCACGTCCTGGGCGCCGGACGGGAACTTGTCGAGGGGGACGATGACGCCGCCGCCGACCAGGAGCAGCAGGAAGACCAGGTTCGCGGCGGCCAGCGTGGCCTCCGCCTTCAGCGTGCCCGCCATCAGCAGGCCGAGGCCCGAGAACGCCGCCGTGCCCAGGACCAGGAGCAGCAGTACGGCGAAGGGGTTGCCCTGCGGCGACCAGCCCAGCGCGAAGGCGATCACCGTCACGAGGACCACCTGGAGGACCTCGGTGACCAGGACGGAGAGGGTCTTGGCCGTCATCAGGCCCCAGCGCGGCAGCGGCGAGGCGGCGAGCCGCTTCAGCACGCCGTAGCGCCGCTCGAAGCCCGTCGCGATCGCCTGGCCGGTGAACGCCGTCGACATCACGGCGAGCGCGAGGATGCCCGGGGCCAGGAAGTCGACCGCCTTCCCCTCGCCCGTGTCGACGACGTCCACCGCGCTGAACAGCACCAGCAGCAGCGTCGGGATGACGACCGTGAGGAGGAGCTGCTCTCCGTTGCGGAGCAGCATCTTCGTCTCAAGGGCCGCCTGCGCCGCGATCATGCGGGGCAGCGGGGCCGCCCCCGGCTTCGGCGTGAACGTGCCGGTCGCGGTCATCCGCGCAGCTCCTTACCGGTGAGCTCCAAGAAGACGTCCTCCAGGGTGTGCCGCTCCACCGAGATCTTCTCCGGCATCACTCCGTGCTGGGCGCACCAGGTGGTGACGGTCGCGAGCAGCTGCGGGTCGATCTTGCCGCCGACCCGGTAGGAGCCCGGCGTCAGTTCGACCGCCGTGCAGTCCGCCGGGAGGGCCTTGAGGAGCGAGGCCACGTCGAGGCCCGGGCGGCCGCTGAAGCGCAGGGTGTTCTCGGCGCCGCCGCGGCACAGCTCCTCGGGGGTGCCCTGGGCGATGACCCGGCCCGCGTCGAGGATCGCCACGTCGTCGGCGAGCTGCTCGGCCTCGTCCATGTAGTGCGTGGTCAGGATGACCGAGACACCGTCCGCACGGAGATCGCGTACGAGATCCCAGGTGGCCCGGCGGGCCTGCGGGTCGAGGCCCGCCGTCGGCTCGTCCAGGAAGACCAGCTCCGGGCGGCCGACCACGGCCATCGCCAGCGCGAGCCGCTGCTGCTGGCCGCCGGACAGCCGCCGGTACGTCGTACGGCCGCAGCCGCCGAGGCCCAGGCGCTCGATCAGGGTGTCCACGTCCAGCGGGTGCGCGTGCAGCTTGGCCACGTGGCGGAGCATCTCGTCGGCGCGGGCGCCGGAGTAGACACCGCCGGACTGGAGCATCACGCCGATGCGGGGACGCAGCGCGGAAGCCTCGCGCACCGGGTCAAGGCCCAGCACCCGGACCGTGCCGGAGTCCGGCCTGCGGTACCCCTCGCAGGTCTCGACCGTGGTCGTCTTGCCCGCCCCGTTGGGGCCGAGCACGGCGGTGATGCCTGCCCCGGCCTCCAGATCGAGGCCGTCCACCGCGGTTTTCGTCCGGTACCGCTTCACCAGGTTCCGCACCCGGACGACGGGCTCACTTCGCATGGGCGGCCTCACTTCGCATGAGCGCCAAGTCTAGGGACGACCGGGCCGGCTCCCGAGGGCGGGTCGCGTCACGAGCGGCGCACGGTGGGGGTGTCGTCCGTGATCCACTCCTCGCGCGGGCGGTGCAGTGCCAGCCACCGCTGCGCGTACGCCACCGCCTCGGCCACCGGGAACAGACGTACGTCGGCCGCGCCCGCCCTGCCCCGTACGACAGGGCGGTCCCGCTCGAAGTCGGCGCCCAGTTCGTCGAACCGCTCCGCACTGATCGACACCTCCGTCACGACCTCCCAGCGCGGGCCCTCCGGGGTGCGGACCGGCCGTCCCACCTCGACCCGCGGCGACGGAATCCGGTACTCGGCCAGGTGGAAGCTGGTGCAGGAGTCGTAGCCCGCGCCGAGCAGCAGCACCCGGGCGCCGAGCTCCTCCAGGCGGGCCAGCGGGCTGTGCTCGCCCAGCCGGCAGTCCGGGGCATGCCCTTCGGTGATCTCCGCCGCGCGCGGTCCGAGCGCCGCGAACGAGGTCTGCGGATGCGCGCTGCGCAGAGCGCCCGGCCAGGTGCGTACGGTCTCCGGGACCACGCCCACCCCGCGAGTGGGGGTGATGAGCGGGTCGTACGCCGGCATCGTGGCGCGGATCGTCTCCCACCACTCCTCGGGCACCGGCGGATTGCTCCACAGCGCCGGGTCGGAGAGGGCGCCGGACTGGGTCGGAACCACGAGTGTGCCGTCCGGACCGAGGGCGTCGAGCACTCCTTGGACGACGGCGACCACGCCGCCGTTGACCCAGCCGAGTGAGCTGAGTGAGGAGTGCACGAGGAGGGTCTCGCCGGGGCGTACGCCCACGGCGCTCAGGTCCGCGGCGAGGGTGTCGCGCGTGACGAGAGGGCCGGTCGGAGGGGGTGTCGGCATGGTTGGGCAGTCTCCTGGAGAAGGTGGCACCGCGCCACCGAATTGATCGATCAAAGATCGTTCTCCCAGGTCAGCTTAGGTTTGCCTAAGTGATGCACGGCACCGTCGTCGCCGTGGACGCGGGTTGTCAGACTCTGAGGAATTACGCAACAATGGTGTTGTGAAAAACGTTGGCGAGGCTCCGCAGGAGGAACTCGCGACCGGTGAGCGCTCCACGCGCAACCGCGTCGCGCGCTCCATCCTGGACCACGGACCGTCGACCGTGGCCGACCTCGCCGGACGGCTGGGACTCACCCAGGCCGCCGTGCGCCGCCACCTCGACGCACTCGTCTCCGACGACGTCGTGGAGGCCCGCGAGCAGCGGGTCTACGGCGCCCGTACACGCGGTCGGCCCGCCAAGGTGTTCGCCCTGACCGACTGCGGCCGGGACGCCTTCGACCAGTCCTACGACAAGCTCGCCGCCGACGCCCTGCGCTGGATCGCGGAGCGCGAGGGCGGGGACGAGGCCGTCGTGGCCTTCGCCCGCGCCCGGATGGCCGCACAGGCCGGGGCGTACCGCAAGGCCGTCGAGGCCGCCGCCCCCGACAAGCGCGCGGAAGCGCTGGCCAAGGCCCTGAGCGCGGACGGGTACGCTGCTACGGCGCGCAGCGCACCGGTCGGCGAGCAGCTCTGCCAGCACCACTGCCCGGTCGCTCATGTCGCCGAGCAGTTTCCGCAGCTGTGCGAGGCGGAGACTGAGATCTTCTCCCAGTTGCTCGGCACCCATGTGCAGCGACTGGCGACCATCGCCCACGGCGACGGCGTCTGCACGACGTTCATCCCCAAGGCGAGTCACAAGACCCACACCGATATCAATACCGATAACGCATCTGCAAGCACGGCCGGGAGGAACCCCGCATGACTCTCCCCACGGAGACTGCTCACCCCGAACTCGAGGGCCTGGGTACGTACGAATACGGCTGGGCCGACTCCGACAAGGCCGGTGCCTCTGCCAAGCGCGGCATCGACGAGGACGTCGTCCGGGACATCTCCGGGAAGAAGAGCGAGCCGGAGTGGATGACCAAGCTCCGTCTCAAGGGCCTGCGGCTCTTCGAGAAGAAGCCCATGCCCAACTGGGGCTCGGACCTCTCGGGCATCGACTTCGACAACATCAAGTACTTCGTGCGCTCCACGGAGAAGCAGGCGGAGTCCTGGGAGGATCTGCCCGAGGACATCAAGAACACGTACGACAGGCTCGGCATCCCCGAGGCGGAGAAGCAGCGCCTCGTCGCCGGTGTCGCGGCCCAGTACGAGTCCGAGGTCGTCTACCACCAGATCCGTGAGGACCTGGAGGAGCAGGGCGTCATCTTCCTGGACACCGACACGGCCCTGAAGGAGCACCCGGAGCTCTTCAAGGAGTACTTCGGGACCGTCATCCCGGTCGGCGACAACAAGTTCGCGTCGCTGAACACCGCGGTGTGGTCCGGCGGCTCCTTCATCTACGTGCCGAAGGGCGTGCACGTCGAGATCCCGCTCCAGGCCTACTTCCGTATCAACACGGAGAACATGGGCCAGTTCGAGCGGACGCTGATCATCGTCGACGAGGACGCCTACGTCCACTACGTCGAGGGCTGCACCGCGCCGATCTACAAGTCGGACTCCCTGCACTCCGCGGTGGTCGAGATCATCGTCAAGAAGGGCGCCCGCTGCCGTTACACGACCATCCAGAACTGGTCGAACAACGTCTACAACCTGGTCACCAAGCGCGCCGTGGCGTACGAGGGCGCGACCATGGAGTGGATCGACGGCAACATCGGCTCCAAGGTCACCATGAAGTACCCGGCCGTCTACCTGATGGGCGAGCACGCCAAGGGCGAGACCCTGTCCATCGCCTTCGCCGGCGAGGGCCAGCACCAGGACGCCGGCTCCAAGATGGTCCACATGGCGCCGAACACCTCGTCCAACATCGTGTCGAAGTCCGTCGCCCGCGGTGGCGGCCGTACCTCCTACCGCGGTCTGGTGGAGATCGGCGAGGGCGCGCACGGCTCGAAGTCCAACGTGCTCTGCGACGCGCTGCTCGTCGACACCATCTCCCGCTCCGACACGTACCCCTACGTGGACGTCCGCGAGGACGACGTGTCCATGGGCCACGAGGCGACCGTCTCCAAGGTCTCCGACGACCAGCTCTTCTACCTGATGAGCCGTGGTCTGACGGAGTTCGAGGCGATGGCGATGATCGTGCGCGGCTTCGTCGAGCCCATCGCGAAGGAGCTGCCCATGGAGTACGCCCTTGAGCTCAACCGGCTGATCGAGCTGCAGATGGAAGGCGCGGTCGGCTGACCCGCCGCCCGTCCGGCAGCTGACGGCCCGCCCCTCCGGGCGGGCCGAGGATCGCAACTGACGCAGGAAAGAGAGCAGACCGACAGCCATGGCTGAGGCTCAGAACATCCCCGTGGGGTCCACCACCGCGGGCCAGATCGCGGTGGCCGCCGAGTCGACCGTCGCCACGCGCATGAGCGCGCCGCCCTCCTTCGACGTGGCGGACTTCCCGGTCCCGCACGGCCGCGAGGAGGAGTGGCGGTTCACGCCGCTGGAGCGACTGCGCGGGCTGCACGACGGCACCGCGGTCGCCACCGGCGACGGCCTGAAGGTCGACATCGACGCGCCCGAGGGCGTCGTCGTCGAGGCCGTCGGCCGTGACGACGCCCGGCTCGGCAAGGCCGGCACCCCGGTGGACCGCGTCGCCGCCCAGGCGTACTCGGCGTTCGAGAAGGCCGGTGTCGTCACCGTCCCCAAGGAGACGGTGCTCACCGAGCCGATCCGCATCGCCGTGCACGGCGAGGGCGGGGTCTCGTACGGCCACCAGGTCATCGAGCTGGGAGCCTTCGCCGAGGCCGTCGTCGTCCTCGACCACACCGGTGACGCCGTGCTCGCCGCCAACGTCGACTACATCCTGGGCGACGGCGCCAAGCTGACCGTCGTGTCCATCCAGGACTGGGACGACAAGGCCGTGCACGTGGCCCAGCACAACGCGCTGATCGGCCGCGACGCCACCTTCAAGTCGTTCGTCGTCACCTTCGGCGGCGACCTCGTACGCCTCCACCCGCGGGTCGCCTACGCAGGCACCGGCGGCGAGGCCGAGCTGTTCGGCCTGTACTTCACGGACGCAGGACAGCACCAGGAGCATCGACTCCTGGTCGACCACAACACCCCGCACTGCAAGTCGAACGTCGCCTACAAGGGCGCGCTCCAGGGCGACAACGCCCACGCGGTGTGGATCGGCGACGTCCTCATCGAGGCCACGGCCGAGGGCACGGACACCTACGAGATGAACCGGAACCTGGTTCTGACCGACGGCGCCCGTGTCGACTCGGTGCCGAACCTGGAGATCGAGACCGGCGAGATCGTCGGTGCCGGCCACGCCTCGGCGACCGGCCGCTTCGACGACGAGCAGCTCTTCTACCTGATGGCCCGCGGCATCCCCGCCGACGAGGCCCGCCGTCTGGTGGTCCGCGGCTTCTTCGCCGAGCTGGTCCAGCAGATCGGTGTCGACGACATCGAAGAGCGCCTTCTCGTGAAGATCGACGAGGAGCTGGAGGCGTCGGTCTGATGGCTGCCTTCGTACGCGCCTGTGGGCTGAGCGAGCTGGAGGATGACACCCCGAAGCGGGTGGAACTCGACGGCACGCCGGTCTCGGTCGTGCAGACCGAGGGCGAGGTGTTCGCGATCCACGACATCTGCTCGCACGCGAACGTCTCGCTCTCCGAGGGCGAGGTGGAGGACTGCCAGATCGAGTGCTGGCTGCACGGCTCCAGCTTCGACCTGCGCACCGGCAAGCCGTCCGGCCTTCCCGCGACGCGCCCCGTCCCCGTATATCCCGTAAAGATCGAAGGGGACGATGTGCTCGTCTCCCTTTCCCAGGAGTCCTGAGGCAACCCATGGCAACGCTTGAAATCCGAGACCTGCACGTCACCGTCGAGGCCGACAACTCCACCAAGGAGATCCTCAAAGGCGTCGACCTGACCGTGAAGCAGGGCGAGACGCACGCCATCATGGGCCCGAACGGCTCCGGCAAGTCGACTCTCGCCTACTCGCTCGCGGGTCACCCCAAGTACACGATCACCAGCGGCACCGTCACCCTCGACGGCGAGGACGTCCTGGGGATGTCCGTCGACGAGCGCGCCCGCGCGGGCCTGTTCCTGGCGATGCAGTACCCGGTCGAGGTCCCCGGCGTCTCGGTCTCCAACTTCCTGCGCACCTCCGCCACCGCCATCCGCGGTGAGGCCCCCAAGCTGCGGACGTGGGTGAAGGAGGTCAAGGAGACCATGGAGCGTCTCAACATGGACCCGGCCTTCGCCGAGCGCAACGTGAACGAGGGCTTCTCCGGCGGTGAGAAGAAGCGTCACGAGATCCTCCAGCTGGAGCTCCTCAAGCCGAAGGTCGCGATCCTCGACGAGACCGACTCCGGCCTGGACGTCGACGCCCTGCGCGTCGTCTCCGAGGGCGTCAACCGCGTCCGCGAGAGCGGCGAGGTGGGCACCATGCTCATCACGCACTACACGCGCATCCTGCGCTACATCAAGCCCGACTACGTCCACGTCTTCTCCGCGGGCCGCATCGTCGAGTCCGGCGGCGCAGAGCTCGCCGACAAGCTGGAGAACGAGGGCTACGAGGGATACACGAAGGGTGGCGCATCCGAGTGACACAGCTGCCGGGCCTCCTCACCGTGCCCAACCTGCTGGGCGAGGCGATCCGCAAGGACTTCCCCATCCTGGACCGCGAGGTCCACGACGGTAAGAAGCTCGTGTACCTGGACAACGCGGCGACCTCCCAGAAGCCGCGCCAGGTGCTCGACGCCCTCAACGAGTACTACGAGCGCCACAACGCCAACGTCCATCGCGGTGTGCATGTACTCGCCGAGGAGGCCACGGCGCTGTACGAGGGCGCGCGCGACAAGGTCGCCGAGTTCATCAACGCGCCGAGCCGCGACGAGGTGATCTTCACCAAGAACGCCTCCGAGTCGCTCAACCTCGTGGCCAACATGCTGGGCTGGGCCGACGAGCCCTACCGGGTCGACCACGAGACCGAGATCGTCATCACGGAGATGGAGCACCACTCCAACATCGTTCCCTGGCAGCTGCTGTCGCAGCGCACGGGCGCGAAGCTGAAGTGGTTCGGCCTCACCGACGACGGCCGGCTCGACCTGTCCAACATCGACGAGATCATCACCGAGAAGACGAAGATCGTCTCCTTCGTGCTGGTGTCGAACATCCTGGGCACGATCAACCCGGTCGAGGCGATAGTGCGCCGCGCGCAGGAGGTCGGCGCGCTGGTCTGCATCGACGCCTCGCAGGCCGCCCCGCACATGCCGATGGACGTACAGGCCCTGCAGGCCGACTTCGTGGCCTTCACCGGCCACAAGATGTGCGGCCCGACCGGCATCGGCGTCCTCTGGGGCCGCCAGGAGCTGCTGGAGGACCTGCCGCCGTTCCTGGGCGGCGGCGAGATGATCGAGACGGTGTCGATGCACTCGTCGACGTACGCACCGGCGCCCCACAAGTTCGAGGCGGGCACCCCGCCGATCGCGCAGGCGGTCGGTCTCGGCGCGGCGATCGACTACCTGAGCGCGATCGGCATGGACAAGATCCTCGCCCACGAGCACGCGCTCACCGAGTACGCGGTGAAGAGGCTCAACGACGTCCCCGGACTGCGCATCATCGGCCCCACCACGGCCGAGGACCGCGGCGCCGCGATCTCCTTCACGCTCGGTGACATCCACCCGCACGACGTGGGCCAGGTCCTGGACGAGCAGGGCATCGCGGTCCGGGTCGGACACCACTGCGCACGCCCGGTCTGCCTGCGGTACGGAATTCCTGCGACCACGCGAGCGTCGTTCTATCTGTACTCCACGCCGACCGAGGTCGACGCACTGGTCGACGGGCTGGAGCACGTACGGAACTTCTTCGGCTGAGGGGCTGGCTGGGATCGTGAAGCTGGATTCGATGTACCAGGAAGTCATCCTGGACCACTACAAGCACCCGCACGGGCGCGGTCTGCGGGATGGCGACGCCGAGGTGCACCACGTCAACCCGACGTGCGGCGACGAGATCACGCTGCGCGTGAAGTACGACGGCACGACGATCAGTGACGTCTCGTACGAGGGCCAGGGCTGCTCGATCAGCCAGGCCTCGGCCTCCGTGCTGAACGACCTGCTCGTCGGCAAGGAGCTCGCCGAGGCCCAGAAGATCCAGGAGACCTTCCTGGTGCTGATGCAGTCCAAGGGCCGTGTCGAGCCGGACGACGCGATGGAGGAGGTCCTGGAGGACGCGGTCGCGTTCGCCGGGGTCTCCAAGTACCCCGCCCGTGTGAAGTGCGCGCTGCTGAGCTGGATGGCGTGGAAGGACGCGACGGCCCAGGCTCTGGGCGAGGCCGAAGCCGAAGCCGAAAGGAAGACCGCATGAGCGAGACCATTGAGATCAAACCGGCCTCGGAGGAAGAGGTCCGCGAGGCGCTGTACGACGTCGTCGACCCGGAACTGGGCATCGACGTCGTCAACCTCGGGCTGATCTACGGCATCCACATCGACGACGCGAACATCGCGACGATCGACATGACCCTGACGTCGGCGGCCTGTCCGCTGACGGATGTCATCGAGGACCAGGCCAAGTCCGCGACGGACGGCATCGTCAACGAGCTCCGCATCAACTGGGTGTGGATGCCGCCGTGGGGCCCCGACAAGATCACGGACGACGGCCGCGACCAGCTTCGGGCGCTCGGCTTCAACGTCTGAGTTCGTTCGGCTGTATTCGTCTGAGTTCCGCGTGTACGTGTGTGGCCCCCGGCATCGAGCCGGGGGCCACATTTGTCTGGTAGCTCAGCCCAGGCCCTTGACCAGCCGGAACGCTGAGTCGGCCCGGTAGAGGTTGCTGTTCTGGAACGGGTCCAGACGGAGCTGGAAGTTGCGGTGCCGTACGAAGCGGCCGGGGTAGTTGACCGCCTCCAGCATGATGGCGCCGGAGAACGCCGAGGGGCGGGGGCAGAACGTGGCGTCCTTCTCGAAGAGCGAGGAACCGTTGTCGAGTTCGGCGCGCAGCTGGAAGTCCTTGTGGCGCAGGTAGCGCCCGTCGGTGACGTAGAAGGAGTGGCAGTCGGCGTCGGCGAGGCCGGGGACCAGCTTGAAGGTGGCGTCCTGCCTCGTCCCGGACGAGCTGCCGGCGCTCATCGGGTCGAGGCGTACGGTGTCGCCGCCGAGGTGCCAGAAGCGGCCGGGGTAGTTGACCGCCTGGACGGACTTCATCGACGAGGAGGACGAGGGCGGCTTCGTGGGCGGCTTCTCGGAGGAGGCGGGCTTCGACGGCCGAGGGGCCGGGTCGGGCTCCGGGTCGCCCTGCTGTGCCTCGGGCGAGGAGGAACCGTCCGGGGTGGCGTCGGAGGACTCCGGGGAGGCCAGTCCGCTCTTCCCGGTGGGCGGCGCGGCCGGGGGCGGGTCGGGCAGGACCGGCTCGTTCGCGGCGGAGGTGGTGTTCTCCGTGCGGTCCTTCGAGCCGCTGTCCGTACCGTTCTCCAGTAAAGAGACCGCCGTCACGGTGGCGGTGAGGACCGACAGGAGGAGCGCTCCGGCCAGCCAGAGCCTGCGCGTCCCCGGTATCCGGGACTCGTCCAGGGCTTCGCCGGTTTCCCACACCTTCGGAGGGTGTGCGGACGGGTCGGGCGCCGACCCGGGATTTCGTTCTGACATGTGCGGTCCCCCAGCGTCGCCGGAGGCGCACGCGGATCGGTCATGTGCTGCGGCACATCGGTGGGTCATGTGTGTGGGCACAGCAGGAGCGGAGGTCGCGGACACACGGGACGGCTGTGGCCGGGGGATCCGCGTGTGCGACGGGTGAAACATTAGTGGACCATGTGGTCTGCGAGTAGACGTTTCTGAGAGCGGTTTCATCCTGGAACTCAAGACCGTTGTCGGCCACTTGGAGACGATCTTGGAACTCGGGCCCCGAGCAAGGTGGTTCAAGGGTCAATAAGTGGAGCTCAGGGCCCGAGTGGGGACTTACGGCGTCGCGAATGCCGACAGGCCTGCGGCGATCTTCTCGCGGGAGCCGTCATTCTGGACCGGGGCCGCCGTGAGCACGTCCAGGTGCTGGTAGCCGGGCAGGACCACCGGGTTCTCGTCCGCCGGGATGTGGTCCGCCAGGATGCCGTCGCCCGCGAGGAAGGTGATCCTGGGGTTCGCGGTCAGGCCGTCGGGGTGCACCATGTGCTTCGCGATCTGCGGGTCCTTCACCAGTTGGATGTCCGTCACCAGCTTGGTGGGGAAGTAGTCCTCGGTGAAGTCCAGCGGATGCTCGGAGAGGCTGCGGGCCAACTCGTCGATGTCCGAGACCTCCTTGGCGGCCGTGGTGAACGGCGTGCCGTCGGCGGAGCGGTACACCGGGTCGTCGGCGGCGCCCACCCGGTCGAAGTTGCGCCAGGTGTAGAGGGGGCCGTTCGGTTCGTCCGGGATCGCCTTGAGTTCCGTACCGCCCAAGGCCGGTGAGCCCTCGGCGTCGTTCGGGAAGGGGAAGTTCTTGTCGACGACGCGGCCGCGGTCCGGGCTGTCGTAGAAACCCACGCTGGTCTGGATGAAGGCCAGTGAGGCCGAGTTGTCGTCCATGAAGGTGCCCAGGACCGCCTCGTTGGTGAGCCGGAAGTCGCGGAGGGTGGGCTTGCCCGCGAGGAACACGTCCGTGTTCTTGGAGAACAGCGTGCGGACCGTCGTCTCGATGTTGGAACTGGTGGGCAGTTCGTCCGGGATCGTGGCCTCGGCGTCCGGTGCCTCGGCGGCGGCCAGGCCGTTGATCGACAGGAGGTTCATCGTCTCCGGGTTGATCACCGCGGGGAGTGCGAGGAAGCGGGGGAGGGTGTTCGTGCGCAGGCCGGCCTGTACGGCGGCGTACCCGATGCCGGTGTCCGGGACGAGTCCGTCCAGCGGTCCCTGGGAGCCGGACGTGTTGCCGTTCAGGTCGTCGAGTGACGTGGAGATCGTCGTGTCCAGCGCGAAGTAGCCGCCGCACTGGTTGAAGCCCGCGTCGGCCGTCGTCGCCTTGTTCCCGTCGAAGTCCCAGGTGGCGAAGACGCCGGTGAGGACACCGCCGAGCGAGTGCCCGCCGCACAGCACCTTCTCCTTGCGCAGCTTCTGGTCGGGCAGTTCGGCGGCCAGCAGGTCGTACTGGTCCCGGACCGTCTGCTCCAGGCCGACCTCGGCGAGCCAGCCCACCTGATCACTCGTCAGGAAGCCGTCGAAGGCGCGCCCGTCGACCTTCTTGCCCTCGTAGTAGTAGTCAACGGCCTTGTTCGCGTTGCCCGTTGCGATTCCCGCGTTGTCCTCAAGGCAGTTGGAGCGGCGGTCCAGCGCCCAGAACTCGATGTGCTCGCCCTTCTCGGCCGCCGCCTTCACCGTGTTGCGGGCCACGCTGTCGAAGGCGCCCGCGCCCTCCAGGATGCCGGGCTGGGCGACCAGGATCCGGTCCGCGTCGGCGGACTTCGACGGCCCGGCCGAGGAGCGGTACCGCAGATACGACAGCCGGTCGCAGCGCGCCGGGCGGCTGCCGGCGGAGGCGGGCAGCGGGATCCGTACCGAGACCGAGGTCTCGGTGATGCCCTTGACCGGGGAGGCCGAGGACACCGGGGTCTCGGTGCGGCCCTGTGTTCCGTCGGCCGAGGGTGTCGGTGCTCCGTCGGCCGAAGGCGCCATGGTCAGCGCGGCCGCGGTGAGCGCTCCGGCGGCCAGCGCGCGCGGCCACCGGCCGCGGCGGCGGGGGACTCCTGTGCTCATGATCTCTCCATTGAGACGGGGGCGGCGGTTCGGAGTGCCGCACTGTACCCAGCGGTAACTTCCTTGGGCCATAAGGAAAATGAGCAAACCGGGGCGCTGTCCTGCGCACATCCGGACAGTGGGTTGTCCGGGGCCGGAACGCGAGGGAGGACTGTGGCGTATGGCCGTTTCCCTGTACCAAGTCCTCGTCGACGCGCACGATCTGCCGTCGCTCGCCCGCTTCTGGTGTCAAGTCCTCGACTGGCGCGTGCTGTTCGAGGCCGAGGCCGAGATCGTCATCGGGGCCGGCCCGCAAGCCCTGCCCGGCATCTGCTTCGCGCCGGTCGGCGAGCGCAAGACGCTCAAGAACCGGCTGCAAATTGACCTCACCCCGGACGGCCAGGCCGTCGAAGTCGAACGAAGCGAGGTGGGCCCCCCGACCGGAGGCTGGGGGAGGATCCTCGCGCTCGGAGCACGAAGGGTGGACGTCGGTCAGGGCGAGGACGCCACCTGGGTCACTCTGGCTGACCCCAACACTTCTGACTACCGGTTCTGAGCGTATCGGCTGGTCAGGCAACACAGAAGCCCCGCACGGCACTTGGGCCGCACGGGGCGTTTTCATGTGCGCGGGTGGGGCTTGTCCTGCGAGGACCTCAGGGCATCAGCTCTCATCTGTCTCCAGACAGGTAGGGCACGTGGCTGCTCGCTGCCACTCGGTGACCCTGCCGGTAGCGCCGCATACTGGGTTTCCCTCGCTGAGCTTGTGAACGGTCAGCACGTCGTCCCCGACCGTGCCCGTGAGTTCGCCAGTGGGCGCCAGGAGGTCTCGGTCATCGGTCATGGTCACTGGCTGGTCTCCCTGGTCGCGTTGCGGAGGTCGTTCGGGTGGCCGGAGAAGGTGTGCGTGTGCGTGTCGATCACGACTCGGCGGGCCATTGCGGCACTGTTCGTCGTGATGGCGGCAGTCAGGCTTGTGCGTAGCCGGGCGCACACCGGGCACCTGTCGGGGTCTACGCGGTCGGCGCGAGGGGTTCTCAGGTCTGCGCCCAAGAGCAACAGCGGCGGTTCGCTCACTTGTTGCTCACCCCCTGGTGCCGGGGGCATGGGAGCGGGCAGGGAGGGGAGTTGGGGCCGAGGAGATAGACGACCCCGGACTCTGTGTCGAGCGCCCCGCCGTACTCCGTCCACCAGCCCTCAGTCGAACCCGTATACGGCCCGGCAGGATCATTTACGAGACTGACCAGCTCAGGGGCAGGTAACGCGCTCACGCGGACGCGGGCCCGCTTCACGGGGGCGGTCACTGGGGGCACTCCAGGTGCCGGTACCGAACGGCCGGACCGCGTGAGGCTTGCCGAAGCTCAACCCGGCGGCAGGGTTCAAGCGACTTGATCCGCTGTGTGCAGTCGGGGCACGTCTCCCCTGAGGGCGCATAGGTCGTGTACTCACCCTGTCTCGCGTCGGTGTCAGCCTCTGCGCGCTGGGGACTTCCGAGAAGTCTGGTTGTAGCTTTGGGCACTGCCGTCAACCTCCTACCGGTTGGTGACCACGCCCCCGGACGTTCGCCGCGTCGCGGGGGTCTGACCGTTCGGCACGTGGGTCGCGCCGTCTGAAGAGCTTCAGCCGGACAGGACACCTCCGGGAACCACGAACGGGGAACCCCGCAAGCCCATTTGGGGAACCCCGTTCCAACTCGTTTGGGGTTCCCCTCTGAAGTCCTGGGGCTACGCTGGACGTAGATCACTTCAGTTCCCGTTAGGCGGCTACATGGATGACCGTGCGGCTCAGCGGAGCGGATATCCGCTGACGATCCCTGACGCGCTCCTCAACAGCGATGCCATGCGGCAATCTTGTGCCGCCCGGAACTTCCAAGAGATCTTCCGTCTCGTAAATCGCCGTACTGGCTCAAGTCACGCTGTGATGGCGGCGGCCATCGGAAAGATGACCAGTTCTAGGGTCAGCGACATCATTCGTGGTGTCAGGGGAATCCGGGGGTCTGAAGTCATTGAGCGCGTTGCCGATGGGTTTGGCATCCCCGGGGGCATGCTTGGCTTAGCGGTGCGCCCGTGGGAAAGCAGCGGAAATCAAACACAGTCGAGCGGTGAGATTGCGGTTGACTCCCAGGGGAAAGCGCAACAGAGGGAGGCGCCATCCGTAGACCGGCGCGCTTTTGTCTCCACGACTGCCGCCGCGCTGTCAGTGGCTGCGACGCAGATGAATCGCGGCCAGCGCGTCATTCAGGCTCTCGAAGTAATGGGAAATGACAGCACGAGCGTGTTCCCTGAGATTCTGGGTGAGCTAATCGATCACTACACCTTGACGATTTGCTCTATGCCTCCGGCTGATGTGTACGACGAACTGCTTACCGTCAGGACGTATGCAAGCCGTTTTCTCGACGCTGCTATGCCTGACGGGCGCCGCAGGGAAATAACGCTATCTATTGGTTGGCTCTCTTGCCTGTTGGGTATCGCTGCGTGCGATATGGGGGTGCATGCGGCATCTCATATCTGGTGCAGTGACGCCGAGCGGCGAAGTCAAGAAGTAGGACATCCGGAACTGTCGGGATGGGCTGTTCTGACGAAGTCGCTGATCGCTTTCTATCAAGGACGACCGCATCATTCCGTGGCGCTGGCCTCTCAAGGGCAAGCTGTCACAGCGGCGGGCACTCTGGTACATGCGAAGCTTGCCACACAGGAAATGCGGGCAGCAGCAATGGCGGGCGACGCCGATCGCACGGAAACGGCAAGGCGCTACGCCTCAAAAGAAATGGCCGGACTACCTTCCGATGCGAAGGTCACGGGAGCTTTTTCGATTTCCTTGGGAGAAGATCCTCCATATACAGCAACGTCCTTGATGCTGCTGGGGCGCCATGAAGATGCAGTGTCCGCGACGAACCGTGTGATTCAAACGCTCTACAGCCCAGAGGCGCGGCAGCGCGGTGAGCATCCGTCCAGCTATGCCCGTGCCCTGCTGATCCTGGGACTTGCCCAAGCGGGAGCCGGAAACCTGGACGAAGCTGTGTCCGCAGGGCATGCCGCTCTTGCAGGGAGCCGACCGGCATGGCCGACGGTAACGCTCGCTGGAAAACTCAACCGTGTTCTTGAACGCAACTTCACTAACGCTCTTCAGGTGGAAGAATATCGAACAATATACCTGGAAGTGACTAGCCAATTGACCGGACACAAAATCTAACCATCCACTCACTCGGAAGGGCGCAATGAGCGGCGAGGAGCTTAGCGCGGAACAGATCCGCGAAATCGTTGGTTTCGTCGACATTGAGGCACCGCCGCCTCAGGACGAACCGACCGCTCACTTCATCTTCGGAACGAACCAAGGCCAGCCGGCTGAAATCGCAGCAGAGCAATACAATAAGGGGCTAGCGCCGCTAATCATTGTAAGCGGGGGAGTCAATCGGCACACCGGCATTATAGAAGCACATGAGTTCCGCAAGCTCCTCGTCGAGCGCGGCGTTCCTGACTCTGCCATCCGTTGCGAGGATCAGGCTGCCAACACGTGGCAGAATGTAGAACTCTCTCTTCCCTATTTGCGAGAAGCCGTGGAATCCGGTTTGAAAGTTACGGCTATCAGCAAGTGGTACCACCGCCGCACTCTTCACTGTCTGGCAACTCTAGCCCCGGAAATCGACTCCTTTTACGCCTTCTCTTGGGAGCCAATCTATGCGGGCAAGGTGGTCAGTCGAATCGATTGGCCCTACATTCCGGATGGTAAGCGCCGAGTGATCCGAGAATGGGAAGAAGTACCCCGGCGAGTTACAGAGGGAAGCTTCAAAAACGTGAACCTTGTTGATGGTATTTGGCGAAGCTGATTTAAGTCGCACCCGCCCACCGGATCTGACAGCCGTATGGCTGGGCGTGTAATTCTTTTCCAGTTGCAGGACTGTACGGGCGTGCCGAAATACTCCGTGCCGCTCGCTGACAGCCTGGAAACGCGAAGATCCCCGCACCGGACCAACGAAGGTCAGATATGGGGCTCTTGTTGTGAGGTGAATTAGTCCCACACGTCCGACTCGATGTCGTCGAAATTAGGTGCGGTGATTGCAGTTCGCGCGCTCGGCGAGAGCCCGAACTCTCGGATGTACCGGGCGAGTTGGGTCCGGTGCTGCGCCGCGATGGTGGCCGCACCATTCTGCACAGTGCCACGCTCGGCGGTCACCATGAGCCCGCGCTCTGAAAGGTCCCGCTCCGCCTGGTCGATGCGGGCGACGCACACGCACAGGTCTCTCACGGTGGCGTGGTCCACCTCGCCGATACCTGCGGAGACTTCCAGCACGGGCACCACGCGGCGCCATTCCTCGGACGCGACTTCCCGACATCGGGCGTTCACCACTTCAACAACGGGATCGGGTGAGGCTTTGAATACCTCGCTCCAATCCGGCTCGGCGAGGATCGCGCGCGGCACGATCACACCTTCTTTGATTGCGGTCTTTGAAGGGTTGCCCTCGCGTGCTCTCTGGACGGCGGATTTTGGTCTGTATCTATCGGCCATACATTCTCACTTCCTGATGGCTGCTCTCTTCCGGGGCTTCCAAAGTCTCCTGCTGCCCCGGCGCGAGTTTTTTGCCTCCCTGTCGTTCTTTTGCGGGAGGGCGAGGGGGTCCCCGCCTGGTCGGCTACGACCGGCGAGGCTTCACGCGCTCGGCAGCCCAACCGCCGGCTGGTGCTTCGCGGTCTCCTTGTTGTGGCACGACGTGCACAGCGGACGGAGCCGAGACCAGGCGTCCGGATCACTCACACCCCGAGCAACGAGAGTGCGGCGAGACTCGGGGAAGTGGTCGGCAACTGTCGCGGTCTTGCTGCACAGCACGCACCACGGATGCGTTCCCACTTGACCCCGTATCCCTCCCTTGGTCGTGGTCGTCCCGCGCTGCTGCTCGGCTTCCTTGGCGTGCTTGGGGCAGCGTCCGCCCGTGGTCGGTTCCGGGCAGCCGGGTACCGAGCAAGGGGGGCGGGGTCTACAGGGCACGGGGGCACCTCCACCCGGGGCGGGCCGCCAATGTGGGACCGATGTGGGACTGATGTGGGGTTGACATGCGGCCCAACATGGGCGGGCCGCCAATGTTGGGCCGATGTGGGACCGATGTGGGATTGATTTGAGGTTGACATGCGGCCCAACATTTGCAGGTACCCCACAGCGGAGGCTGACGCCCGTTTAAAAGTGGGCACGAAATGGGACCCGGTCTGGCGTGGCAATGCCGCCGCACGTGCGGCTGAATGAGGGGCATGCATCGAACGACAGACAACGACCAACGCCCCGAACTCGAACTCCGCTTCCGTGGACTGCACGTGACGCTTCAGCACGTGCCCGGATGGCTGGTGGCAGCCCTCGCCACGACCACGGGAAGCGGACTTGCCGCGTGGCTCACGTCCCGGTGATTCACTTCGGATCGGGCGCTCTGTTCGTTTTTGATCATCTGAACGCCCCGGTAGCTGCGGAATTTGACGTACCGCCCGAGACGCGGTGTCCTGCGTCCATGACCAGGAACACGAGTGGCAGCGGCGCTGCCTCCACCCCCGCCAGTGACATCGAACTCGGTTGTGGCAAGGCTTACTTGCGGATGGGTAACGTCACGGAGCGAGTCCAACTGGTGCTTGCTGCAACCCTCTTTGTTGCCGTCCTCGGGGTATTGGTCATCAACGGATTGGTGGCGGCGCGAACCCCTCGCCCTTGACGGTTGCAGGGGTAGCCGGGTACCGAGCACGGGGGGCGGGGCTTGCGGGGCATGTGGAACCACCTCCAGCGAGGGCCCAGGCCAGCAACCTGAACATAAAGACGAGATAAGAGGTGCAGTCACTGCGCGTAAAACCCCTTACGCGTTCCTTATGCCGTTGCCGGGCAAGCTAGGACCGATGCCGCCGGGCACCGCCGATGTAGAGGGGACTCGATGGAGCACCAGACCACCCGCCAACAGCAGCAAATACCAGCCTTTGAACTCAGGGTGGGAGGGCTGCACTTGACGATCCAGCGAGTCCCCGGATGGCTGGTGGCAGCTCTCGCCACGACCACGGGAAGCGGGCTTGCAGCGTGGCTTACGACTCGGTGATGGTCCCTGCCGAGAAGTCCTCATCGGTCTTGGCCAAGTGGCAGTCACGGCAGAGTGGTTGAACGTTCCCGTCTGTGTCCTCGCCACCGAGGGTGAGCGGCTGCACGTGGTCCACGTCCACCACGTCCGCGAGGACGAGCGACCCGCACCGGGCGCACCGGGCACCACCACGGGCACCGACCAGAGCACGGAGCCGAGCGGCACCCGAGAACACCCGGACCAGCACCGCACGGCGGACGCGCCGAGCACGTACCGAAGCACGCCGTTCGTAGACCTGGTAGTGACCCTCGCAGTGGCCCCGGTGAGTGGCGGGCTCGGTGCAGTCAATACACCGCATGCTCACCCCCTGGCCGTCGTCCTGGTGCTCGTCGTTGCGTGCCCACCCCCGGACTCGAACCGGGGAACTCTGCGGCCGATATCCCCGAGTCGGGGCCGGTACCGCGCACCTCTACCGTTGGGTCAGTGAGTCTTTCCCGGTAAGTGCCCCTCGCTCGCTGTGATCGCGAAGCTGACGCGGGGGCCCGTGCGGTCCCCAAGTCCGGGCAGGCGTAAGGCCCCTGGTAGGAACGATCTTGCGACGGATTGTTCTGACCGAGGGGCCTCACGTGTCGATCAGTGTCACATACACCGCCGTGCTCGATGTGAAGCGGTCCACCGCCGAGCACCTGGCCCGGCTGCTGCGTGATCACCGCACCGTGGCCGGAACCCGCAAGGGCAGACGTGTGTTGGGCTGCTTTCCGCAGGCGGTGTTCATCCTGCGCTGGTTCCCCGACGGCACCCGGCTTTCCCAACTTGCCTGCGACAACGGCCTGTCGGCCTCCACCGCCTACCGGTTCCTCGGGCATCGGGGCGGGCATCTAGCCGTGCGGCGGACGCGAGCCGCGCCACCGCAACGGCATCTTGCGAATGGCAGCCATGGCCCCGGTGACCCGGTCCTTGATGCTCTGCGACTCCACCTGAGTGGCGAAAGCCAACATCAACATCATGAGTTCGGGCATGGGGTCCATGGGGTTGCGGAAGTCGAACACCAGCCGACCCCCGCCGATGCCCTCGGCAAAGACCAGCATCTTGCGGTGCTCGCGCGCCCACTTCGCGAGTTCGTGCATGTGGCTCATGGACCGGATGGCACGGTCGAAACGCCACCACACAAGTGCGTCGAAGTCGTCGGGACGGGCGAACCATCCGCCGAGTTGCGGACGGTCGAAGGGGCCGAACGCGGACGCGCTCACGTCCAGGTCGACGGCTTCGCGGAGCGCGTCACCCTCGCCGAAGTCGATTCCGAGGGTTGCCGCCGCGATGTCGTCGGCTTCGCGCTGCCGCTCGGGGCTGGTCGTCTCGTCAGTGAGAACAGAGAGCCGGACGCACCGCACGCCCCGAAGGGTCTCGGTGTAGACCGTCCCGGCTAGGGGGTTGCGAGTGGTCGTCATCCCCTCGGTAGGGACGGACGCGTTCCCGCTACCGGGCTTGACCAGGACCGATGCCACCATGCCGACACTCCAGAACCGCTAGAACGGAGTGTTGGGAGATCCCGAGGGCAACGAGTTCTGTGTGCTGCGGCCGAAGGAGACGCTCCTCGACTGAGTCGCGGCCTCGCTGTGTACGGTCGTACGCATCGATGCGTACACTCGTACACATGGGATATCTGCTGCTCACCGGAGCCATCGCCGCCGAGGTGGCCGCCACGACCGCGATGAAGTACAGCGAGGGCTTCAGTAAGCTGTGGCCCTCGCTGGTGACCGGTCTCGGATACCTCGTCGCCTTCGCGCTGCTCGCGCAGACGCTGAAGACCGTGCAGGTCGGGACGGCGTACGCGATCTGGGCCGGGGTCGGCACCGCGGCCATCGCGGCCATCGGGGCGGTCTTTCTCGGGGAGGGGCTGGGTGTCGCGAAGCTGGCCGGGATCATGCTGATCATCGGCGGGGTCGTGCTGCTCAACCTGGGCGGGGCGCACTGATGGAGCACCGCACAGAGGAGGACGGCCGATGGTCCGGCGTTACGACCCCGAGCGGCGGCAGCGGATCATCGACGCGGCGATCCGGGTGGTGGCCGCCAAGGGCATCGGCGGGCTGAGCCATCGCTCGGTCGCGGCCGAGGCGGATGTGCCGCTGGGCTCGACGACGTACCACTTCAAGACCCTCGACGAGCTGATGGTCGCCGCGCTGCGCCAGGCCAACCAGGGCTTCGCCAAGGCCGTCGCCGCACGCAGCGCCCTCGACGACAGCCGGACCGACCTCGCCGGTGAACTCGCCGGCCTGATCGGCGAGTGGCTCGCGGGCGACCGTACGGGGGTGGAGCTGGAGTACGAGCTCTACCTCGCGGCTCTCCGGCGCCCGGCCCTGCGCCCCGTCGCCGCCGAGTGCGGCCTCGACTTCGCCGAGCAGCTCGGCCGCCGTACCGACCCGGTCACCGCGCGGGCGCTCGTCGCGCTGGTGGACGGGATCTGTCTGCAGGTCCTGCTGACCGGGACGGAGTACGACGAGGAGTACGCGCGCGAGGTGCTGGCACGGGTGATTCCCTGAACCGTCCGCTCATCACTCGCTGCTCGTCGCTCGCCGCGGCTGGTTCCGCCTCCGGTGGCTGCTCTCCGCCCGCTGTCCGCGAACCGTGAACTTTCTGTGAGCCTGCGGGGAACAGGGGTGGAAGGCTCGGCAGGACGCAGCAGGGGGAGGACTCGTGAGCGGACCACCGCCACCGGAGGCAGAGGTGCACGACGACGCTGACGTCGTCGCCCAGTCGCTGGAGCAACCGGAGCTGTTCGCCCGGCTCTACGACCGGTACGCACCCGACATCCACCGGTATGTCACCCGGCGCCTGGGGGACGGCGCGGCCGACGACATCACCGCGGACACCTTCCTCACGGCGTTCCGCATCCGTGGGCGCTACGACACGACGCGCGACAACGCGCGCCCCTGGCTGTACGGCATCGCGGGCAACCTCATCGGCAAGCAGCGCCGCGCCGAGGTACGGGCGCTCAAGGCGCTGGCCCGCACCGGGCACGATCCCGTCGCCGCCTCCTGGGTCGAGGAGACCGAGACCCGGGTCGCCGCGCAGGCACCGCTCGCCGGCGCCCTGGCCGCGCTGCCGGCCGGTGACCGGCACGTACTGCTGCTCGTCGCCTGGGCCGACCTCAGCTACCAGGAGGTCGCCCAGGCGCTGGACATCCCGATCGGGACGGTCCGCTCCCGGCTCAGCAGGGCCCGGCGCAAAGTGCGTACGTCGCTGGGCGCCGACCCCGCGTTCGTGCCCGACACCCAGGAGGTGATCTGACGTGGACGAGATGACCCAGGTGCGGGACTTCCGCGCGGACGCGCCCGCTCCCGACCGGGCGCGGCTCGCTCCGGGGCGGACCCGGCTCACGGAGGCTGCGCAAGGACAGGGCCGGACCCGCCGGCTGCGCGCCGACTGGCGGCTCGCCGCGGTCGGAGCGGCCGTCGCCGTCACGGCCGCCGCGCTGCTCGTCGCCGGCACGGTCGGTGGCGACGGCTCGCCGGACAGGGTGACTCCGGGCACCTCGCAGACAGCGCTGGGCGACGCGGCGGAGGTCCTCGGCCGGGCCGCGGACACCGTCGAGCGGTACGACCCGGTCAGCGCGCCCGGCACCGGCCAATGGATCTACGAGAAGACGATGTCCCAGTCGAGCGGCGGCTGGCCCGGCGGCTCGAAGGAGCCCCCGCGGACCGACGAGGAATGGATGAAGTACGCGGACCCGCGCTTCGAGAACTGGAAGGAGGGCGACGACCACTCGCCCCGGGAGCGGTTCCGGTTCATCCAGCAGCTGCCGGACGACCCGGCGGAGCTGCTGAAGAAGGCGCGCGAGTTCTACCCGTCCGGCGAGGGGGAGAACGAGCCGCGGGCCCAGCACGACTTCCGGGCCCTGAGCGTGCTCCTCGACACGTACCCCATGCCACCGGAGGGACTCGCCAAGGTGTACCGGGCGCTCGCCACGGTGCCGGGTGTGGACGTCGGCGACCGGCTGGTCCAGGACGTCGCCGGACGTGACGCCATCGCGGTGTACCTGGACGTGAACGCCCGGGCGAACCAGCGCCCCGAGATCCTCATCGACCCGAGCACCTATGAGCTCGTGGGGCAGCGCTGGGTCGTCCTGCGCGACTACGAGGAGCAGTACCCCGACGGCGAGACCCCGCCCCGGCCGTGGAAGGCGGGGGACATCGTCGACCAGAGCGCCCGGCTCGAAACGGCCGTCGTCGACGCCAAGGGGGAGCGGCCCTGAGTCGGTGGCGGTAGTCCTGAGTCGGTGGCCGTGGGACACGGGGGTGCCCACGGCCGCCGGTGCGCCCGGCACCTGAGACGCCGGGCGCACCGGTTGGCCCGGGCGGGCCTCGCCAAGTTAGGTTTCCCTCATGACCGACACGACTGCTACACGCACCACCGGCGCCGTCGCCGCCGGGCTCGCCACGCTCGCCGCCGACGGCACTGTTCTCGACACCTGGTTCCCCGCGCCCGGCCTGGCCGACGCGCCCGGCCCGGCCGGTACCGAGCGGCTGTCCGCCGAGCGCGCGGTGGAACTGCTCGGCGAGGGAGCCGCGAAAGCGATCGGCCCGGACGCCCGCCGTGGCGTCGAGGTGGTCGCGGTCCGCACGGTCATCGCCTCGCTCGACGAGAAGCCGATCGACGCGCACGACGTGTACCTGCGCCTGCACCTGCTCTCGCACCGTCTGGTGAAGCCGCACGAGCAGAGCCTCGACGGCATGTTCGCGCACCTCGCCAACGTCGCCTGGACCTCGCTCGGCCCGGTGGCCGTGGACGACGTGGAGAAGGTCCGCCTGAACGCCCGCGCCGAGGGCCTGCACCTGGCCGTGACGTCCATCGACAAGTTCCCGCGCATGACGGACTACGTGGCGCCGAAGGGCGTCCGGATCGCCGACGCCGACCGCGTGCGCCTCGGCGCGCACCTCGCCGAGGGCACCACGGTCATGCACGAGGGCTTCGTGAACTTCAACGCCGGCACGCTCGGCACGTCCATGGTCGAGGGCCGCATCTCGGCCGGCGTCGTGGTCGGCGACGGCTCGGACATCGGCGGCGGCGCGTCCACCATGGGCACGCTGTCCGGTGGCGGCAACGTCCGCATCACCATCGGTGAGCGGTGCCTGGTCGGTGCGGAGGCGGGCGTCGGGATCGCCCTCGGTGACGAGTGTGTGGTCGAGGCCGGGCTGTACGTCACCGCCGGGACCCGGGTCACGATGCCCGACGGGCAGATCGTCAAGGCGCGGGAGCTTTCCGGGGCGTCCAACATCCTGTTCCGTCGTAACTCGGTCACCGGCACGGTTGAGGCGCGGCCGAACAATGCGGTGTGGGGTGGCCTCAATGAGGTCCTCCACAGCCACAACTGAGCCACGCGGTTGTATGAAGCGAGCGCCCTCCCGCTGCTGTGGGAGGGCGCTCGCTCGTGTGTTCGCTGCGGGTGCGTGGGGGCTGGTCGCCCAGTTCCCCGCGCCCCTGAAAGGCGGGGCTGAGCCCCTGCCTTTCGTCTTTGGGGTGCGAGGAACCACCGGGCCGCAAGAACTCCTCGCGCCACCCGGCATAGCGGAGGTCGGTCGGAGTCGTCCATAGGGGTGGGAGCGGGGAAGGGCCCGCCGGGGAAGAGAAGGTGACGATGGATGCCCAAGGGCACGAGCGGTTCCGGGAGTTCGTGGAGAACCGGTCGTCGGCGTTGCTGAAGACGGCGGTGCTGCTCAGCGGCGGCGACCGGCACGCCGCCGAGGACCTGCTGCAGAACGCGCTGATCAAGGCCGCAGGACGCTGGCAGCGGATCGACGAGCCGGAGGCGTACGTACGGCAGATCCTGTACCGGCAGCAGGTGAGCCGGTGGCGGCTGAAGTGGCGCCGGCGGGAGCTGACGGTAGCCGAGCCGCCCGACGGGACCGCAGGGTCCGGGGGCAGCGGAGGGAACGACGCCTCCTCCGCGACCGAGTTGCGGATCGTGATGCGGGGAGCGCTGGCGCGGCTGACCGCGCGGCAGCGGACCGTCCTCGTGCTGCGCTACTTCGAGGACCTGCCGGAGGCCGACGTGGCCCGCATCCTCGGCTGCTCGGTCGGGACCGTGCGGTCCACCACGCACCGCTCGCTCGCCAAACTGCGCGCCCTCGCGCCGGAGCTGGCCGCGCTCGGCCCCGCCGACGGCGAAGAGACCCCTTCCCGTGACTTCTCGCCCGTGGAGGTACGCCCGTGAACATGGATCAGCTGGTGCGTGACGCCCTGCACGAGCAGGCCGCGGAGGAGGCCACGAGCACGCCGCCCGACTTCGCGGGCCGCGTCCTCGCCGTCCGGCGGCGCCGCCGGACCCGTACGATCGCCGGTGCCGCGGTCGCCATGGTGGTCGCGATCGCCGTCGGGGTGGCGGTGCCGATGCTGGACGCCGGCACGGACGAGCCGCGGCTCGCGAGCGAGATGAACAAGAGCGACATCATCGCCCACCCGGACCAGACACCGCCGCGCGACCTGATCGCGGCGGGGAACACCGCGCTGGCCGCGTACTTCACCCGGAGCACCGTCAAGGAGACGGACGACCGCGCCGTCTCGACCCGTACCTACCGGCTCCTCGACCAGGAGACCGGCAAGTACGTGAAGAGCACCAAGTGGTCCTTCCTCGACGTCGCTCCCGGCATGCGGACTGCCGCCGTCCTGGAGAAGGACCTCCCGGCGAAGCGGATCGGCCTGCTCGACCTGCTCACCGGCAAGGTCGTGCGCTGGATCCCGGTCGACCGGGGCGTGGCCGGGGTCGAGTTCTCGCCCGACGGCGGCAAGCTCGTCGCGACGACGTACAGCAAGAACCCCGACCTGCTGTACAAGCAGGACTACGACCTCGACGGCGACGGCAAGAAGAACGACTGGGACAGGCAGTTCGGAGAGTCCGACCGGACCGGCTTCTACGTCATCGACGTGGACTCGGGCAAGGGCTCCTGGAGCGAGGTCACGTACAGCGGCGACGATCTCAACGTCCGCCAGGACTTCTCCTTCAGCCATGACGGCAAGCTCGTCTACTCGGGGCTCACCTCGGAGCCCCACCAGCAGTACTACGACCTTGAGGGCAAGGAGGTCCCCACGCCCTCGAACGAGAAGTACCTGCACTGGTTCGTCGAGGCGGGGCTGTCTCCGGACGGCAAGCTCGCCGCGGGCGACTTCGCGGGCGGTGCCAAGACGACCGCCTCCGAGATCAACGACCCCTACACCGGCAAGCGGCTCCACAAGGTGCACGGTCAGCAGTTGCTCGCCTGGGTCGACAACAAGCGGCTCATCGCCTGGGACATCACGCCGGGCTCGAACGAGTTCCACAACCGGCTCGTGCTCATCACGATCGGCAGCGACAAGGTGGTTCCGCTGAGCGGTTTCCGCAAGGGGAACGACGGCGCGGCCGGGCGCTGGGATCCGGTCTTCGCCGAACGCTGATCAGACGGCGGACAGTTCCTCGTACGCCGCCAGCAGCCCGTCGGTCGCCTCGCGTCCGGCGGGCCGCAGCGGTGCCCTGACCGGTCCTGACGGCAGGCCGAGGGCGCCCAGCAGGGCCTTCGCCGTCACCGTGCCGGGCAGACCGGAGGCCATCATCAACTCCGTGAGCGGGATGGTGAGTTGCTGGAGCCGGGCAGCCTCGCCGGTGTTCCCGGCGTCGAACGCGTCGATGACGGACCGGAAGTGACGAGGCGTCACATTCGCCACCGTGCTGATGTATCCGGCACCGCCGATCGCGTACTGCGCGAGCACGTACTCGTCGCAGCCCGTGTAGTAGGCCAAGTCCGTCTGCCCGATGACCTTCTGTGTACCGAGCAGGTCGTACGCGCAGTCCTTCACCGCCACGATCCGCGGATGCTCCGCGAGCCGCAGCATCGTCTCGGGCTCGATGCGGGTGCCGGTGCGGCCCGGGATGTCGTACAGCGTGAGCGGCAGCCCGGAGGCGTCCGCGATCGCCAGGAAGTGCGCCTCGACGGCATCCTGCGGGGGGCGGCTGTAGTACGGCGTGACGACCAACAGGCCGTCCGCGCCCGCCTTTTCGGCCTCCAGCGCGAGCGCGGCGGTGTGCCGGGTGTCGGCGGTCCCGATACCCGCCACGACCGCGGCACGGTCCCCGACCGCCTCGGCCACCGCCCGCACGAGCGCCGACTTCTCGGCGTCCGTCGTGGTCGGCGACTCCCCGGTCGTCCCGGACAGCACGAGCCCGTCACAGCCCTCGGCGACCAGCCGCTCGGCCAGGAGCTGCGCGCCGTCCAGGTCGAGCAGCCCCTCGTCGGTGAAGGGGGTGACCATCGCGCAGAGGGCGCGGCCGAAGGGGGCGGGGCGGGTACGGGGTGAGACGGCTGATGGAGTCATGAGGGTAGTCTCGGCACCCCGACCTGGAAGCTCTACTTAATTCTTCTACGATGTATTGATAAGGATCGCTACCGTATTGTCCTCTGGGGGCGCTCTAGGCACTCGCCCGCGTTTGAGTCACCATGGCGAGGACGGTAGTCGGTGATCGGTCACGGGAGGCGTTATGAAGCTGGGCAGGGCGCTCGCCACCGGAGTCGCGGAGGAGCAGCCGCAGGTGACGGAGGAAGAACTTCAACTTCCCCAGGGCATCGAGGAGTTGGAGCCGGTGGTCGCAGAGGCTGCCGAAGAGGTTCCGGCCGCGCGATGAGGATGCGGCTCCCCGAGGAACGTCCGGCGGAGCCGCCGACCGGATACAAGATCGCTCACCCGATGCTGTCCCAGGACGGCACCCGGGCCGGGTTCACCGGTGTGTCGCTGGGCGGCGCGCTGCCGTACGGCGTGCTCGACGAGGCGCGCTGCGTCTACGGCCTGCGGCACCGGGCGCCGCACCGCCGCTGCGACTGCGGCTTCCACTGCGTGCACGACCGTACGGCGGCCGAGGCGATGCTGTGCACCGCTGAGCACCGGGCCGCCGTACTCCTGGAGGTGACGGTCCTCGGCGGGTACATCCGCTTCGAACTCGGCTTCCGGTACGCGCGGCAGCGGGTGCGTATCGCCACGGTCGGGCCCTGCGCGTGCGGCGCGGTGGCCGTTGCGCTTGCCGACGCGGGATGGGGCAGACCCGGCTGGCGGGGCCTGGCGGCCACCTGTGCCGGATGCGTACGCGGTCGTACGGCCGTGTCCCTGGCGACCTTCGCGCGGCTGGGCGGCGAAGGGCTGCGGGTGCGGGCCGGCGGCGGTGTGCTCCCGGCCGCCGGTACCGAGCTGCCCGAGGGGCTCGGGGTGTCCGAACTCGTCGCCGAGGCGGCTCTGCTCCAGGCCCGGCTCGACTGGTTCCAGAGCCAGCTGGCGCAGCTCGGCGAGCGCGGCTCCGGGCAGGGGTAGCGGCCCCGCGGCAGGGTACCCGGGCATCCCGAGACGAAAGGAGGCGGGATGCCGTGACCGGGACCACGGACCGGCGGCCGGACGAACGTCACTCGGTGGGTGAACTCGTCGGGCAGGCCACCGAACAGCTCTCCGAACTCGTACGCCAGGAAGTGCGGCTCGCGAAGGAGGAGTTGGCGCAGAAGGGGCGGCGCGCCGGACGCGGCGGCGGGCTGCTCGGCGCGGCCGGCGCCGTCGCGTATGTGGGGCTGATGGCCCTGTCCGCGACCGCCGCCGCCGCACTCTCCCTCGTGCTGTCCGTGTGGGCGTCGGCACTCATCGTCACGGCCGTGCTCTTCGCGGTCGCGGGTGTGCTGGCCAGGACCGGCCGTGCCCAGCTCGGCCGTGCCGCCCCGCCCATGCCCGAGCAGGCGCTCGACAGCGTCCGGGCCGACGTCGGCGAGATCAAGGAAAGGGCGCATCGATGAAGGACAGGAAGGGCGAGGAGGCCCCCGGTTCCACCGCCGAGGCGGCGGGCGGGGCCAAGGGGCCGGAGGAGTTGCGGCGGCAGATCGAGGAGACTCGGGGACAACTCGGCGACACCGTCGAGGAGTTGGCCGCGAAGGCCGATGTGAAGGCCCGCGCGCGGGCCCGGCGCACCGAGCTGAAGGGAAAGGCTTCCGAAGCCGGGCACCTGGTCCAGGGCAAGGCCTCCGAGGCCGGACACGTCGTGCAGGACAAGGCCGTGCAGGCCGGGCATGTCGTGCAGAGCAAGGCCACGCACGCCGGGCATGTCGTCCAGGACCGGATGCCTCAGCCCGTGCGTACCGCCGCGACCGTGGTGGTTCAGGCCGGGCTGCGGCACCCCAGGCCCGTGCTGATCGCCGGGGCCGGGGCACTGGTCGCGGCGGGGATGATGCGCCGTCGGCACAACGGGCACCGCTGAACCGTTGACACGTGAACCGTTGACACGCTGAAACCGCGGCGGGGCCGGTCAGCCGGCCCCGCCGCTCGTTGCGACTCGTTGCGACTCGATGTGATCAGTCGGCCCCGCCGCCCGCCGGGTGGTCCCGCGTCCATGAGGTGCGGAGGCGGGCGGGCCATTTCCGGATGTCCCGGGGCTCCACATACGGTTCCTCGGTCGCCGGGAGCCCGTCCGTGATCGCCCGCTCGCGGGCGAGCTCCGCGTCGAACTCCAGGCCGAGCAGGATCGCCAGGTTGGTGAGCCAGAGCCACACCAGGAAGATGACGGCGCCCGCCAGCGTTCCGTACGTCTTGTTGTACGAGCCGAAGTTGGCGGCGTACACCGCGAACCCCGCCGAGGCCAGCAGCCAGATCAGCGCGGCGAGCAGACTGCCGGGGCTCACCCAGCGGAAGCCGCGGCCGCGGACGTTGGGGGCGGCCCAGTACAGCAGGGCGATCATCAGGACCACCAGCAGGACCAGGACGGGCCACTTGGCGATGTTCCACGCCGTGATCGCGGCGTCGCCCAGGCCGATCGCCGTGCCCGCGCGCTCGGCCAGCGGGCCCGTGAACACCACGATCAGCGCGCTCGCGGCGAGCATCAGCATGAGGACGACCGTCAGGACGAGCCGCAGCGGAGTGAGCTTCCAGACCGGGCGGCCCTCCGGGAGGTCGTACACGGCGTTCGAGGTGCGGATGAACGCCGCGACATAGCTTGAGGCGGACCAGACGGCCGCGAGGAGGCCGACGATCGCCAGTATCCCGCCCGCGCCCCCGCTGTCGCTCAGCTGGACCACCGCGTCGCGCAGGATGTCCCGGGCCGGACCCGGCGCGAGGTCCTCGACGTTGTCGAGCAGCCGGTCCGTGACGCTGTCGCCGACCACGCCGAGGAGGGACACCAGGACCAGGATCGCGGGGAACAGCGACAGGACGCCGTAATACGTCAACGCGGCGGCACGGTCGGGGAGTTCGTCGTCCTGGAACTCCTTCACCGTGCGCCGCACCACGGCCCACCACGAGCGCTTGGGCAACTCGGCGGGACTGTCCTTTTCCGAGAGAGGCCGGTTCAGCGGCCGGTTCTCTTCCATGACCTGGCGAGTCTCCCGGAATGCGGGAGTGAACCTCCCGGGGGAGAGGGGGCGCGCTTCACGGCTTGACCTGAAGTTTGGTTGAGGTCGGAGAGTGGGGGTGGCAGACGCCGAGCAGCGAGCACTGGAGTGGAGTCCGTGATGACCCGTCGTACCGATGCGCACCCCGAGATGACCCGTCCCGAGGTGGGAGCCCCGTTCTTCAGTACCTGGCGGGTGGGGACACCCGAACGGCAGCGGGCGACGGTCGAGGCGATCGCCGCCACCTGGGAGAGCAGGCCGTGGCCGGCTGAGGGGCTGCTCGGCTACTACGTCTGCACCGGGGACGACGGTACGACCCTGCTGCACCACTCCCAGTGGAGGAGCGAGCACGACTACGAGGCGTTCGTGAAGGTCCACCGGCAGGAGCGGGTGGACGAGATCGACGTGGCCGTGCCCGGGATTGAACGGCTGGAGCTCGGCCGGTACCGGCACTACCGCAGTGGCGTCCGGGAGGCGGAGACCCGGGTACCGGGGTGCCTGGTGATCGTCGAGATCGAGTTCGAAGGACCGGACCCCGAGCGGCAACGAGCCTGGGTGGACGCGGTGTTCGAGGCGCTGGAGAGCGATCCGAATCCCCGCCCGGGCGGGATCTCCGCCCACTTCCACCTGAGCACCGACGGCACGAAGGTCCTCAACTACGCCGAGTGGGAGAGCGCCCAGGCGCACATCGACGCGCTGGCCGCGCCGGGCGCAGGGGTCGGGTCGAACTCGCCGCAGTGGGAGCGGGTACAGACGTATCCCGGGCTGAAGCGGTCCACGGTCAGCCGGTACTCGTACGCCCTGGGCCTCGTCCCCGAGTGAGCCCGGCCCCCTGCCCATGGGGGCGGGCGGACTCGGCGTAC